>JAHFFN010000045.1 GCA_023247915.1 Candidatus Omnitrophota bacterium | reverse complement strand
CCTTGGATTATTATGCGGAAGCCTTAAAAATGGATCCCGGCTCCGCAGAGCTTCGCACGGGCATGGGGCTGGTGCTCGCGCGCCAAGGAAAAATTTCGGATGCCATCACTTA
Source organism: Candidatus Omnitrophota bacterium (assembly GCA_023247915.1). Lineage (GTDB taxonomy): Bacteria > Omnitrophota > Gorgyraeia > 2-02-FULL-51-18 > 2-02-FULL-51-18 > JAHFFN01. The sequence continues at coordinate 11,819 of JAHFFN010000045.1, read as the reverse complement.
TTTTTCAGAAGCTCTTAAAATAAATCCCGCAGACAAAGTGGCTCGCGAAAATTTAGACCTGCTTCAAGCCGAATTAAAGAAAAATCCCGCGTAACCGCGCTCTTCCGATCCAAATATCCAATTCCTTCGAGATTCGGTATAATCGTTAGATTATGAATTTCAAAATTTGCTCTTCCATGAAACCCAAAGGGGATCAGCCCAAGGCTATCGACAGCTTGGTGCGCGGTCTCAAAGAGAATGAACGCTATCAGACGCTTTTGGGTGTGACCGGAAGCGGAAAGACATTCACGATTGCTAATGTTATCGAACGCGTGAATCGTCCGACGCTAGTGATGTCGCACAACAAAACACTGGCGGCTCAGCTTTACAGCGAATTTAAAGAAATTTTTCCTGAAAACGCCGTCGAGTATTTTGTCAGCTATTACGATTATTATCAGCCGGAAGCCTACATTCCTCACACCGACACCTATATCGAAAAAGATTCCGCGATCAATGAAGACATTGACCGGCTAAGACTTCGGGCAACCAGTTCGCTTTTGTCCCGGCGCGACACGATTGTGGTGGCGTCCGTCTCGGCAATTTATGGTTTGGGATCGCCTGAAGAATATTCGGAAATGCTGGCCTTCGTCAAAATCAACGAAGAGTTGGCGCGGGAAACACTGCTCAAGCGGCTGGTGGACATTCAATATCAAAGAAACGATATTGATTTTAAGCGTGGAACTTTTCGCGTGCGCGGCGATGTGGTTGAAATTTTTCTGGCGTATGAAGAAGACGGCGTGCGGGTGGAATTTGACTGGGACAAAGTGAAAAAAATCTCACGAATCAACCCGATCACGGGACAGACGCTGTACGAGCTAGATTCCATCGCGGTGTACCCCGCCAAGCACTTTGTGACGACGGAGCCGCGTCTTTTGCGGGCGCTAGTGGACATTGAAAAAGAGCTAGAAGATCGCTTGAAAGAACTTCGCTCTCAAAATAAATTAGTCGAGGCTCAACGCCTAGATCAGCGCACCCGTTACGACATGGAGATGATGCGTGAGCTGGGTTTTTGTTCAGGGATTGAAAATTATTCACGCGTGATCACGGGGCGGCCGCCGGGTTCTCGACCCTATTGCCTGATCGATTATTTCCCGGAAGATTTTTTAACCGTCATCGACGAATCGCATATTTCTTTGCCACAGATCAAAGGAATGTACTTTGGTGATCGCGCCCGCAAAGAGACGCTGGTCGAATATGGCTTCCGTTTGCCGTCGGCTCTCGACAATCGCCCGCTACGCGTGGAAGAGTTTGAAAAAGTAGTCGGGCAAACCATTTTTGTTTCCGCCACGCCGAGTGAACAGGAAATCAAAAAGTCCTCCAAGGTGGTTGAACAAGTTATTCGTCCGACCGGCTTGCTCGATCCGCGCATTGAAGTGCGTCCCAGCAAAGGGCAGGTGGATGATCTGTTGGAAGAAATACAAAAACGCGCCAAGCTCAAAGAGAGGACGCTAGTGACCACGCTGACCAAGCGCATGGCGGAAGAATTGGCCAAATACCTTCAAAATGTCGGGGTGCGTGTGCGGTATTTGCATTCGGAGATAGACGCGATTGAGCGGGTGGAGATTTTGAGGGATTTGCGTTTGGCGAAATTCGATTGTCTGGTAGGAATTAATCTTTTAAGAGAAGGTCTGGACTTGCCTGAAGTGTCTTTGGTGGCGGTGTTGGACGCGGATAAAGAAGGTTTTTTGCGGAGTCAAACTTCTTTGATTCAGGTGGCCGGCCGCGCGGCACGACATCTGAATGGTTTTGTTATTATGTACGCGGACAAAATCACGGATTCCATGAAATTTACCATCGACGAAACCACGCGGCGGCGAAAACTGCAATTGGCGTACAATGAAAAAAATAACATTACACCCGAGTCGGTCAAAAAAGAAATTCGTGAAGGCATTGAATCCATTCGTAAAGCCAGGGAAATGGTGACGGAGATTTCGGGTGTTTCGGCGGAAGCCGCGGACACTCTCCAAGTGTTGAGCGATTTGGAAGCGGAGATGGAAGAGGCCGCCAAAAATCTTCAGTTTGAGCGCGCGATACAGCTTCGCGATCAGATCAAAGACATTCAGAAAAAATTAGAGAAAGAGCGTCCCGCGCGTCCGGCGCCAAGCGCTCCCCGAAAGGCAAAGGTTCGCTCCCAGTGAAAAAAGAAGATCAGGTTCTTTTGCTATTAAAAGAAGGTGGCTCCGGTTTTGTCTCCGGAGAGGAGATTTCAAAAACGCTCAAAGTGTCCCGTGCGGCGGTATGGAAAGAGGTAGAGTCTCTTCGTGCGTTAGGCTATGAGATTGACGCGCATCCGCGTCAGGGTTACCGGCTGGAACAAGTCCCGGACAAACTTTTTGCCGACGAGATTTCTCATAAGCTGGGGACTAAAGTTCTGGGACAGCACATTATTTCTTATGAGGAAATTAATTCCACTAACGACGCTATTTTCCGATTGGGGGAGCAAGGAGTGAAAGAGGGTGTGTGTGTTTTTGCCGAGCATCAGAAAAAAGGACGGGGAAGATTGGGGCGGGATTGGAATTCTCCTAAAGGAAAAAATATTTTGGTGTCGATTCTTTTAAGGCCTCCCATGACACCCTCCGAAGCCTCGCGATTGACATTGGTCGCGGCTGTTTCCGTGGTCAAAACTGTCCAGAAAATAACCGGCATTCAAGCCGGAATCAAATGGCCCAACGATGTATTATTTAAAAATAAAAAATTGTGCGGCATTTTAACCGAAATGAACGCCGAGGCCGATCGTGTGAATTTTGTGGTGCTGGGCATCGGACTCAATGTAAACTCAAAAACATCGGAGCTCCCGGAAGGCTCGACCTCGCTTAAGGAAATGGCAGGCAAAGAGGTTTCGCGAATCAAAACCGCCCAAGAACTTTTAAAGCAGTTGGAGTCCGATTACACCGATTTGAAAAAGGGGCGCTTTGAGTCGCTGGCGGAAGATTGGGAGCGTTATTCGGTGACTTCGGGGCGGCGCGTGACGGCGACGCTGACAGGAAGAAAAATTCATGGGCAGGCCACCGGCATTGACCGGGATGGGGCGCTTTGGATTCGTACGGATCAGGGACTTCAAGAAAAGGTGACAGCGGGTGACATCCAGTATTTACGCGGGTAAAAAACGAACGATTGTCGCAGTGGATATCGGCAATACAAGCACGCATCTGGCGCTTGTGTCCGGCGGTGTCGTGAAAAAAGAATTTCGGGTAGCCACTCAATCTCTCAAAACGCAGAATATTGCGCGACTGATTCCTAAAAATTTTATTGCCCAAGCGGAGACAGTGGTGATCGCGAGCGTGGTGCCGCCTGCCGGAATCTTTTTAAAAAAAGAAATCCAAAAAAAGACAGGCCTTCGAAGTCTTTTGGCCGGACAAGATTTTAAAATCCCCATCGTCAACCGCTACAAAAATCCCCGCCAAGTCGGTGTGGATCGACTTTTAAATGCCTTGGCCGCCTACGCGCTTGCCAAAAAAGAGGCGATTGTTATTGATTTTGGAACTGCCATCACCTTTGATGTGGTTTCCAGGCGCGGTGAATATTTGGGCGGAGTCATCGCTCCCGGCATTGAAATTAGCATCGACGCGCTGGCTCAGCGCACCGCGCTGTTGCCTAAAATTCACCTAGAACACCCCAAACATTTTATCGGTCGTGACACCGTGGAGAGCATTCGTGTCGGCTGTTCCGTGGGAATCGGCGGCCTCTGCGATCGTATGATTGAGGCGATCTCCAAAGAACAAAGATTTTCGCCTCGAGTGATCGCAACCGGAGGCTATGCCACCTTTATCTCAAAGTACTGCAATAAGATACAAGAAATAGACCCTTCTTTAATTATGAAGGGGATTTTTCTGGCCTACCAAAAAGCCTGACCTCTCTCTATTTTTCTTGACAAAAAAGCCAGAAAGGATAGAATTTGGCGTTACTAGCACTCATCCAGTTGGAGTGCTAATTGATCAAATCAAAATATTCACGGAGGAGTTCAAATGGAAAAGTCAAAAATACAGCCTTTAGCGGATCGCATTTTGGTAGAGCCGCTCGAAGCCGAAGAAAAAACAGCCGGCGGAATTGTGATTCCTGATACGGCAAAAGAAAAACAGCAAAAAGGCCGCGTGATCGCGGTGGGAAAAGGCCGCGTCAACGAAGAAGGCAAAGTGATGCCGCTTGAAGTCAAGATCAATGACCAAGTTTTGTTCGGTCGTTACACCGGCACTGAAGTCAAAATCGGCGGATCTGACTATTTGATTATCAAAGAAGACGATATTCTCGGGATCATTCGCTAAACAAAATCTATAAAAGGAGAATTAAATCATGGCAAAGCAATTGCAGTTTAGCGAGGAAGCGCGTCGCTCGATTTTGAGCGGTGTCGAACAGCTCGCGAGAGCCGTCAAAGTGACGCTCGGGCCCAAGGGCCGCAATGTTTGTATCGATAAGAAATTCGGCTCACCCACGATTACCAAGGACGGCGTCACTGTCGCCAAGGAAATCGAACTCAAGAACCCGTACGAAAATATGGGCGCTGAGATGGTGAAAGAAGTGGCTTCCAAAACCAGCGACAACGCCGGTGACGGCACCACCACCGCGACCGTTTTGGCCGAAGCGATTTATCGCGAAGGCTTGAAGAACGTGACCGCCGGTGCGAATCCGATGGCGCTTAAGCGCGGCATTGAAATCGCCGTGGCCGCCATCACGGAAAACTTGAAAAAGCTTTCCAAGCCCGTCAAAGGCAAGAAGGAAATCGCGCAGGTTGCGACGATTGCCGCCAACAATGACAAAACCATCGGCGAACTGATTTCAGACGCCATGGAAAAAGTCGGCAAAGACGGCGTGATCACGGTCGAAGAAGCCAAGTCCACCCAAACCACTCTCGAAGTGGTCGAGGGAATGCAATTTGATCAAGGTTATCTTTCGCCTTATTTCGTCACTGACGCGGATCGCATGGAATGCTCACTCGAAGATCCTTATATTCTCATTTATGAGAAAAAAGTTTCCTCGATGAAGGATCTCTTGCCGATTTTGGAAAAAGTCGCCAAGTCCGGCAAGCCCCTTGTGATTATCTCTGAAGAAACCGAAGGCGAAGCGCTCGCGACTCTCGTCGTGAACAAGCTCCGCGGCACCCTTCAAATTTGTGCCGTCAAAGCCCCGGGTTATGGCGATCGCCGCAAAGAAATGCTCGGCGACATCGCGGTACTCACCGGCGGTAAAGCCATCACCGAAGATCTCGGGATTAAACTGGAAAATGTCCAGATCACCGATCTCGGCCGCGCCAAGCGAGTGACTGTGGGTAAAGAAAACACCACTGTCATCGAAGGCGCCGGAAAATCAGCGGACATCAACGGACGCATCTCGACCATCAAGAAGCAAATCGAGACCTCCGACTCTGACTATGACAAGGAAAAGCTCCAAGAGCGTTTGGCTAAGCTCTCTGGTGGCGTAGCCGTGATCAATGTCGGTGCCGCGACTGAAACAGAAATGAAAGAAAAGAAAGCCCGTGTCGAAGACGCGCTTCACGCGACTCGCGCGGCCGTCGAAGAGGGAATCGTTCCTGGCGGCGGAGTGGCGTTGATTCGCTGCTCTCAAAATCTCGAAGATTTGAAGCTCAAGGGCGATGAACTCGTCGGCGCGCTGATTATCAAGAGAGCCATCGAAGAACCTTTGAAGCATATTGCTTCCAACGCCGGCCAAGTAGGCGACGTGGTTCTTGAGAAGGTCAAAGAAATGAAAGGCAGTATCGGTTACAACGCCGATAAGGATAAATACGAAGACCTTATCGAAGCGGGCGTGATTGATCCGGCCAAAGTGACTCGTACCGCGCTTCAAAACGCGGCTTCCATCTCGGCATTGCTTCTGACTACCGAAGCGGTGATCACCGACGTTCCTGAGGAAAAATCGGCCATGCCGGCGATGCCTCCAGGCGGCGGAATGGGTGGAATGGGCGGGGGAATGTATTGATCTAATCCGTAAGTTTGGGGCGGCTCTCCAAAGGAGCCGCCCCTTTCTTTTTTTAGATGATTTTGATACAATACAAAGCTCTTAAATTGAGGAGCTTACGAATGAAAAAATGTCACGCAGTTTTGCTAGTATCCCTTGTTTTAGCCCTGTTCTGTTTTTCCCAATCCGCGTTTGCCCAAACCAAATCTTTTAACGGCTCCGGCGAAGTCACCAGTGTGGATCCTCTGTATAGCCGTGTGACGATTAAGCATAGCGCCATCAAAGGATTTTCCGGAGACACCACGACGGAATTTGCCGTCGCCTCTGCCGACCTTCTCAAGAATCTCAGCAATCGAGATCTTGTAGCATTCACCGTCACTGACAATCACGGAGACGTGAAAATCGAAAAAATCATTAAAACCGGTGTTGCGGCCGAGGAAGAAAAGACAAATCTTGGAACTGTCGCACAAGACGTTTTAGTAGGAACCGGGGAAGTGGCCAAAGGCGTGACTCAGCCTTTGCAGCCGGTGCATGAAGTGGTCAGCGGCGCTGTTGGAGCCACCACCGGAGCAACCGGTTCGGTGCTCGAAGGCGCGGACGGAGAAGGAAAGACAAAATTTTAAATATAAAATGAAAAATGACAAAAGTGAGTCGCTTCGCGACCTATATTAAAAGTCACAAAGTGACACCATTATTTGACATTTTTAATTTTTCATTTGTTATTCGTAATAATATTTTTTAAATAGGAGATCATGAGATGGGAATGTGGTTAGGTCGCGGCCGTAAGGCTCGCCGTTGTTACGGTTTTGATGAAATTGCGCTGGTTCCGGGAAATGTGACCATCAATCCCAATGAAGTGGATACTTCTTGGGAAATCGGCGGCCGGAAATTCCGCGTGCCTATTATCGCTTCCGCGATGGACGGGGTGGTGGACGTACGTTTTGCGGTAGCCATGTCCAAGCTGGGTGGCCTCGCCGTGTTAAACCTGGAAGGCGTTCAGACGCGCTATGAAAAACCTGAAGAAGTCTTAAAGAAAATTGCCGGCGCCAGCCCTGCCGATGTGAATGTGTTGATTCAAACCGTTTACAAACAACCTATTCAGGAAAAATTAATCACCAAACGCATCAAAGAAATCAAAAAACAAGGCGGCGTGGCATGCGTCTCAAGCATTCCTCAACGCGCGGATCGTTTTGGCCGCATCGCTCAAGATGCGGGTTGCGATATTTTCGTGATTCAATCGACGGTGACCACAGTTCGCCATATTTCCAGCGAATACAAATCGCTCGAATTCGGCAAATTCACCAAGTCTGTCAAAATGCCGGTGATCATCGGTAATTGTGTGACTTACGAAACCACGCTTGAGCTTATGAGCACCGGCGTGAAAGCTCTTTTGATTGGCATCGGCCCCGGCGCCGCCTGCACTTCTCGCGGCGTGTTGGGTCTCGGCGTTCCTCAGGTCACCGCGATTTGTGACGCGGCGGCTGCGCGTGATTTTCATTTCAAGAAAACCGGCGTTTATATTCCCATCATCGGCGACGGTGGCATGTCCACCGGCGGCGATATCTGCAAAGCTTTTGCTTGCGGCTCGGACGCGGTCATGGTGGGTTCGGCATTTGCCCGCACCAAAGAAGCACCGGGCAGCGGATTTCACTGGGGCATGGCAACACCTCACGCCAATCTTCCTCGCGGCACAAGGATTCAAGTTGGCACCACCGGAACACTGGAAGAGATTCTTTATGGTCCGGCTCGCTTGGATGACGGTTCTCAAAACTTGGTTGGAGCTCTTCAGACTTGCATGGGCAATGTCGGCGCCATGAATATCAAAGAACTTCAAATGACCGAGCTTATCATCGCTCCGTCCATCCGCACTGAAGGAAAACTTTTCCAACAAGCTCAGCGCGTGGGCATGGGAAAATAAATTGTCTTCGCTGGACATCGCGCGTAAGGCCAAGCCTTCGCATATTCATTCGCTGGCAAACAGCGCCGGCATTCGTCTCGACGAGATTGAGCAGTACGGCAATTACAAAGCCAAGGTATCGCTCAGAGTGTTGGAGCGTCTATGGACTCGCCCGAATGCCAAACTGATTTGCGTCAGCGGGATGACTCCCACTCGCGAAGGCGACGGGAAGACCTGCACCAGCATCGGTCTTACGCAAGCGCTTGGTGTTCTCAAGAAAAAAGTTTTTCTCTGTCTTCGCGAACCTTCGCTGTCACCAATTTTTGGTTTTAAGGGTGGCGCGACCGGTGGCGGCTACGCGCAAGTACTCCCGATGGACGATATCAATCTCCATTTCACGGGAGACATTCACGCGGTAGAGATCGCACACAATTTGCTAGCGGCGGTTTTAGACAGCCACATTCATCACGGTAACGCGCTAGGCATCGACAAACAACGGATTTTTTGGCGGCGCAGTTTGGATATCAGCGACCGGCAATTGCGTGAAATCGCCGGCGGGATGGCAAAGGGAAGCAAATACCCTAAAAATAAAACCGGTTTTGATATCACGGCTGCCAGTGAAGTGATGGCCTGCCTTTCGCTTTGCACTTCGGTGCATTCGCTGAAAGCAAAGCTCGCCAAGATTTCGGTGGCCTTGGCGGAAGACGGACAACTCATCACCTCCAAAGATTTGAAAGCGGTTGGTGCGATGGCGCTTCTTCTAAAAGACGCGATCAAACCTAATCTCGTGCAGACACTGGAAGGCCAGCCGGCATTCGTTCACACCGGGCCTTTCGCTAATGTGTCTCACGGCAATAACAGCGTGATCGCCACACTCATGGCGTCGAAGCTAGCCAATTATGTGGTCACCGAATCAGGCTTCGCGACTGATTTGGGCATGGAAAAGATGTTCGACATTGTTTCGCGCGAAGGCAATTTGAAGCCGAGCGTCGTTGTTATCGTGGTTTCCGTCAAAGCGCTTAAGTCTCATTCGGGTGAATTTATTGCGTCCAAGAAACTGGGCGATGTCTTCAAGGAAGGTTTTGCCAATGTCGATCATCACATTCAAAATGTGCGCCGCTTTGGCGTGGAGCCGGTGATCGCCATCAATCGTTTTCCGGATGATTCGGAAGAAGAGATTCGCGCGGTGAAAGATTATTTTCATACGCATAGCGTGGAATGCGCGGTATCGGATGTGGTGCGCTTGGGCGGCAAAGGCGGGGTGGAGCTCGCGGAGAAAGTTTTAAAAGTCATCGCGGATAAGCCGAGCCAGTTTAAACCTTTTTACGATTTATCGCTGTCGACTGAAGAAAAAATTCATAAAATTGCCACAGAAGTTTATGGCGCTTCCGGCGTCACCTATTTGGATCAAGCGAAAGAAGATCTGGAGATGATTCATCACCAAAAATTAGATGGGCTCCCGGTGAATATCGCCAAAACGCCGTATTCGCTCTCGGATGATTCTCATCTAAAGGGTGCGCCAACGGGCTGGAAGCTAAAGGTTCGCGGGATTCGTCCGTACAGCGGCGCCGGATTTCTGGTGGTCTTGGCTGGAAAAATGCTTTTAATGCCGGGTCTCCCGGAGAAACCAATGCTCGAGAATATGGATTTGACCGATGAAGGTTACGCAAAGGGGCTTGTTTAATGGCTGCGATTACGGATTATTCCAAACGACCGATGGCGGCTTTTTTTGAAGAGCTAGGTTCTGCCGCGCCCGCTCCGGGCGGTGGAAGCGCGGCGGCTTTGACGGGTGCAGCGGGAGTGGCGCTTTTGGAAATGGTCGCCAGACTCAACGCGGAACGCGAGACCAAAAAAGAAGGCAAGCCTGCGGCGGGTGTTCTGCCTAGAATCGCGAAGCTCGAAAAGATCAAGAAAAGTTTGCTGGGACTGGTGACTCAAGACGCAAAAACCTTCATGAAATCCCAAAAAGATTTTAAGGAAGAGAAGACAAGTGCTCGTTATCAAGAAGCGCTCATGCGAAACATGCAAATTCCTTTGGAAATTTGCGCGCTTTGCGTGGAAGCCGCGACTTTGGGAGCTCAAGAAAGATCTCGAACCGGCAAATGGCTGGTCAGCGATTTGTCCGAAGCGGGAATATTGCTTTTGGGGGCGTTTGGCGCCGGGCGGTTGAATGTGGAGATTAATTTAAAATCGCTTTATGATCGCGCGCTTGTTTCCGCGGCTATCAAAAAGATGAACGCCTATTCTAATAAATTAAAATCATTGGATGCCGAGCTCTCCGGAGCGATGCCACATGCTTAAAACTTCTGAGATTTTGAACGGAACACAAATTGCTAAAAAATATCTCGAAGCGGCAAAAAAAGAATTAAAAAATCTTCAAAATGAAAAAGACATGACGCCGCTTCTGGCGACGATTCAGGTCGGCAGTTCCGCGGACACTGAAGTTTATTCCAAGTATCTAAGCGGGCTTTTAGAGAGAGTGGGCATTGAGCATCGCGCCATCAAGCTTTCGAATAACACAGAAGAATCCAAACTGATCCATGAAATCGAGCGCCTAAACCGGGATGCTTCTGTGACGGGGATTATGATTTTTGCGCCACTGCCCAAGTCCATTGATCCGCTAAGAGTGATGGACGCGCTTGATCCAAGAAAAGATGTGGAAGGGCGCACTTTCTTGAAAAGCCATCTGGGCGTTTTTTCACCGACGGCGAATGCGGTGCTGACGCTGATTGAAGCCACGGGCATTGATTTGAAGGGCAAAGAGGCGGTGGTGGTGGGTCACAGCGATTTGGTGGGCAAGCCAGCCGCGGTGCTTCTCTTGGATCTGCACGCCACGGTGACGGTGTGCCACAAAGAAACAAAAAATTTAGAACAAAAAGTGAGAAATGCCGATGTGGTCGTGGCCGCCGTCGGCAAACCCAATGTCATCAAAGGGGATTGGATCAAGTCGGGCGCGGTTGTGATTGATGTGGGTGAAAATATGCTGGATGGAAAATTGGTGGGAGATGTGGAGTTTGAATCCGCGCGTGAAAAAGCTGCTTTTATCAGCCCTGTGCCGGGCGGCGTTGGCCCTGTTACCAATGTGATGTTGATTAAAAATCTAATCGCGCTCTGCCGCTTGAACGGCCAGCGGAAAGGCTAAAATGGAAATCGCGGAACTCGCCAAAAAAGGAAAATTTGTCATCACGGCCGAGTTGGGACCGCCCAAAGGAACCAATTTTGATCTCTTTTTCAAGCAAGCCGCCTTTTTAAAAGGACGCGTGGACGCCGCCAATGTGACGGATGCTCAGAGCGCCATGATGAAGTTGGGATCCTTGGCCGCCTGTCATAAACTCAAGCAATTTGGGATTGAGCCGATCATGCAGATCACCTGCCGCGACCGGAATCGCATCGCCATTCAATCCGATCTTTTATCCGCGTCCGCGCTCGACATCCACAATGTTTTGGTGTTGACCGGCGACCCGATCACCATCGGCGATCATCCGACCGCGAAGCCGGTTTTTGACTTGGATGCCGCGGAACTCATGGCCGTCATGAAAAAACTCGAAAGCGGTTTGGATATGACAGATCACAAGTTGGAGGGCGCGCCTACATTTTCCATTGGCGCGGCTCTTAATCCCTGCGTCGATGACATTGAGACGGAGATTTCAAAAACACGCAAAAAAATTGAGAAGGGCGCTGAATTTTTTCAAACCCAGGGCGTTTTTGAACCCGCGCGCTTCATTCGTTTTATGGAGCGTTATAAAAAAGAAGGGTTTACCGCCCCGGTTCTCGCCGGCATTATTTTTCTAAAATCCGCGAAAATGGCTAAATTTATGAATGAAAAAATTCCCGGTATTTTTATTCCGCAGGCAATGATTGAACGCCTGGAAAAAGCGTCGGATGCTAAAAAAGAATGCGTTAAAATCGCCTGCGAGATTATTCATCAGATTCGTCCCGTAGCGCAGGGCGTGCACCTCATGGCCATCGGATG
>JAHFFN010000044.1 GCA_023247915.1 Candidatus Omnitrophota bacterium | reverse complement strand
ACCATCGACTTGGAAGGCAAAGATCTGTCTTCAATCTCCGGTGGATTTTGCTGGGCGTCTAATCTCGATGCCAACCCGGAAGGCGCAACCTTTTATTTGGATGATATTCGGTACGAATAATAACTAAAAAATTCAGGAGAAATAAAATGAAAAAGAAACTATTTTTTTGGGTGATTGCTTTTACGATGGCGATGGGTTTAGCGACGGCTTTTGCGGAAGGCGAGATTTTTAAATCATTTCCTGTTTACGCCGACGGCAATTCCCCCGACAATCATTATGTTCCCTCCGGCTGGATGGGAGATTACGGCGATTTGAAGCTCGATGACAAATACATGAAAAACCCCCATTCCGGCACCACTTGTATCCAAGTGGTGTACAACGGCAAAGCCACTCAGGGCGCTCGCTGGGCGGGTGTTTATTGGCAAAATCCCCCGAACAACTGGGGAACTCGTCCCGGTGGTTATGATTTAACCGGCGCTAAGAAACTCACCTTTTGGGCTCGTGGCGACAAAGGCGGAGAACGCATTGAAGAATTTAAACTCGGCGGCATCACCGGTGAATACGCGGATTCTGATTTGGCGGGCATTGGCCCTGTGGCTTTAACCACTGAATGGCAAGAATTCACCATCGACTTGGAAGGCAAAGATCTGTCTTCAATCTCCGGTGGATTTTGCTGGGCGTCTAATCTCGATGCCAACCCGGAAGGCGCAACCTTTTATTTGGATGATATTCGGTACGAATAATGAGCTCTGAGAAAAAAACAAAAAAAACAGCGTCGCTTCTACTCATTTTGCTTCTGGCCTTCGCCGTTCTTGGCGGCGGGTACTGGTTTTTTTCTCATCAGGGACCCAAATCCTCGGTTATTTCCATCGATAAAAGCGCCGGTTATAAAATGATGATTGACGGCAAGCCCGTGTTGGTCAAGGGCGTTTGTTATAGCCCTGTGCCAGTCGGCAAGGATTATGAGTACAACTGGTGGGGGGATGCCAACAAGCCCTGGCTTGTGGATGGACGTCTGATGAAGGAAATGGGAGTCAATACCATCCGCATTTATCGCGTCGGAAAGAACCCGGAAGAAGTGCGTCAGGTTATCGATGACTTCTACAATAAATTTGGGATCCGGGTTTTGATGGGAAATTATCTCGGGTTTTGGAGCTGGCCGCCTCCCAACTACGCGGATGATACCTTTAAAGAAAAAACCCGCGGACAAGTTTTGGAGATGGTGAAGCTTTACAAAGACAGCCCTGCGGTGCTGATGTGGGTGTTGGGCAATGAAAATAATTATAGTTTTGACCGCGATCTCCAGCGTTGGTCCAGTGACGCGATTGACGCGTTGCCGCCCGCCGAGCAAAAGAAAGAAAAAGCCCGCCTTTATTATTCTTATGTCAACAGCCTGGCGCGTGATATTAAAAAAATCGATCCCAAGCATCCGGTGGTGATGAATGTCGGAGAAGTCGCCAGTCTCGATATTGCCAAGCAAAATTGTCCGGATATTGATGTGATCGGCATGATCGCTTATCGCGGCTCGGGATTTGGCAATTTATTCCGTCAGGTCAAACAAAAGTTCGATTTGCCCGTGATTATGACCGAGTGGGGCGCGGACAGCTACAACGCTCAGCGTGACGAGCCCGATGAAGCTTCCCAAGCGGATTTTTTAAAGCTCGAATGGCAGGATATCGAGCGGAATACTTATTTGAAAAAAGGGGAAATGAATTGTTTGGGCGGAACTTTATTTGAATGGAATGATGAATGGTGGAAGGGGAATGAAAACCTGCCAAACACCTGGACGATTCAGGACACCACCGGACATTGGGGCAATGCTTCGTATTACTATGACGCGGATGTTCTCGGCCGGCAAAATATGAATGAAGAATGGTGGGGCGTTGTTTCGCTCAATCCAAAAAATACCATGGATGGGAACAACCAGCGCGTGCCCAAAAAATCCTATCTTACTTTGAAGTCAATCTGGACCCAAAAGTCGTAGAGAAGTTTATCGTCAATTGAGTGAAAAACGTCAGTATGTGCGCATGAGCACCGTTTTTCCGGTGGAAGTCGAGTTTTTTTCGACGACCGGAGAAAAGATCTCCACAAGTCTCTTGCAAGCTTTTACAAGAGACGTGGGCGCTGGCGGGATGTGTTTGGAACTTAAAAGTTTTGGAAAGTCCACCGAGAAACTTTTTGAAGTCTCCGAACATTTACTTGAACTCACGATCAACCCTACTTTTTTATCTTCCCCGATTAAAGCCAAAGCCCGTATCGCGTGGCGCAAAAAACAAGAAGCCCCGCTTCCCCAAAGGTACCTTCTAGGCGTCGCTTACACCCAGATCGACGAGGCAGCTAACCGTCGTGTGATGCGTTATGCCAATAATTTGATTTGGATGCCTCGTTTGGCTGCCACGGCGGGAATCGTGCTTTTAGTGAGCTTGGGCGCTTTATTTTTCCACGATCAAAAATTAATCGCTGAAAATAAGGCGCTTGTCCGCCAGACCGTTGAAAGCGCTCAAACCAAATCGGATATTTCTGAAAGCTTAAGTGAGTTTAAAACAAGAAAAGCCAAGCTTGAGTCCGATCTTTCCGCGGCTCGCCAGAAAATCAGCGCTCTGGAGTCCTCCATCGCTTCTTTGACGGCTGAAAATGAGGATCAGAAGAAAACGTATGAGAAGGAATTGTCCGCGAGTCTTTTGCGTCAGCGTCTTTTAAGCGGCGAAATCCAGTCGGTGGAAAGTGACACGGTTAAGCTTAAGGATCGTTACGAATCGCTTGAAAATAGCAGTCCTACAGCCAACTCCCAAGCGCTGGAGCAAATGGTGGGGTGGCTCAAATCTCATCAAAATATCGCGACCGGACTTTTGGCAAGTTTTGAGGGAGACGCATCGTTGGCCAACCAAGCCTTTAGTTATGATCAGGCGCTAGCCGCGCAAGCGCTTTTGATTTTTGGGGACAAAGACGGTGCGGATAAAATCCTAAGCTTTTTTAAAGACAGAGCCTCCAGGGATCGCGGCGCTTTTTTTAATTCGTACGGCAGTGTGGATGGACAGCCGATAGAAAACGCGATTCATGTGGGACCCAATGTGTGGATTGGGATCGCCGCGCTTCAGTACGATGCTCAAACCGGCGAAGAGAAGTTTTTGTCGTTAGCCTCCTCGATTGGAGATTGGCTGCTTTCCCAACAAGACACAGAAGGGGGACTTCGCGGAGGTCCCGGTGTTTCCTGGTATAGCGTGGAACATAATCTAGACGCGTATGCGTTTTTTGGCATGCTGGCTCAAGTTAGCTCAGACGACAAGTACCGGCAGGCGCAGGGGCGGGTGCTCGAATGGATTCAAAAATACGCCTATAGTTTAAAAGAAAAAAGAATGAATCGCGGCAAGGGTGATGCGACGATTGCCACCGATACTTTTAGTTGGGCTATTTCGGCGATTGGTCCGGCCAAGCTCAATGAAATCCAATTTGATCCTGAAGCGATCATGGACTTCGCGGAAAATCATTGTTTAGTGACGGTGGAGTATGAGCAGCCCAGCGGTAAAATCGCCAAAGCCAAAGGTTTTGATTTTGCCAAGGCACAAAATCTAGGACGCGGCGGTATTATTTCGACAGAATGGACGGCGCAGATGATTGTGGCGTATCAGGGAATGGCGGCTTATTTTGACTCCATCGGAAACGCGGACAAAGCGTCCATCTATCGCCAAAAATCTGATTTTTATTTGAACGAGCTCCAAAAAATGATGATCGCCAGCCCTTCAGCGACAGGTCAGGGTCGCGGTTGTTTGCCTTACGCTTCCGTGGACAATGTGGATACGGGGCATGGCTGGAGAACGCCGAAAGGCAAGCGCACGGGTTCCGTGGCAGGAACCGCTTACGGTCTTTTTGCTTGGAAAAATTATAATCCATTTCATTTGGAGAAATAAACGATGCTCTCTTTTACTTCCAAAGACCGGCTGGGTGCGGGAATGCCTGCGGGTGGGATGGGCGCGGGAAAAATGGAATTATTGCCCAGCGGTGTTTTTAACGCGTTCTCTTTTCAAAATAATTGGACTCAGCCGATCGTGGGTTCCGCGGATTATCCCGGGATTTTGGGGTATCACTTGGGAATCAGCATTGACGGAAAAGCGCATTTACTTCAGACGGCACCCATCGGTGGTTTGCCGGTATTAAAGAATATTCGTTATCAAGCCTCTTTTCCTACCGCGACGCTGGTTTATGAGATTCCTGGAGCCGGCATCGAAGTCAGCTTGGAATTTTATAGTCCTTGGATCCCTTCCGACACGAAAAATTCAAGTTTGCCCGCGGCTTGTTTTGATCTTAAAGTAAAAAATTTAAAAAAAGACGCTCGTGACATCGGCCTTATTTTTATCGGAAGAAATTTAACTGGGGAATGGTGTGTGGGGCGGCGTAATCACGTGGAAGACGACGCCAAACAGGTCAGTCTTGAGTTTTTGAATGAGGGGAGCCCTTCCAAAGAACCTAGCCAGGGAAGTCTGCGCTTCACGTTTCAGAAAGATCACTGGAAAACCAGTTACATGGAATCTTGGAATGCAGTGACCAAAAACTTTTTTTTCAATTCAGAAAATATTTCTCTCTGCGGTTGGGAAACTTTCGTAAAAGAAGGTTCTTTGCCTAATTCCAGCCCAGGGTATACCGCTCGCGGAGAAAATCAGGAGCTTTGCGGCGCAATCGCGGCGACTAAATGCTTGGAGTCCGGAGAAGAAGCGCATCTTATTTTTAATGCCTCGTGGTTTTTTCCTCATCACGCTTTTGGTCATCGCTATGAAAAATGGTTCAGCGATTCCGCTCAAGTTTCAAGCCATGTTTCGGCCCATCGCAAAGCCCTCAGAGAAAAAATAAGCTCCATTCAACGCGCGGTTTTTGAATTGCCGTTTCCTGAGTGGTTCAACGAGGCATTGCTAACGAATCTGGCACCGTTTTTCGCGGCGACTTGGTATGTGAAGGACGGAAGATTCGCGTTTTATGAAGCGCCGGTGGTGTGTCCTTTGATGGGAACAGTCGATGTGGGCTTTTACGGGTCGATTCCTCTCGGGTATTTTTTCCCGGAGCTGGAAGCTTCCCAGATGCAACAATTTGCCGCCGCTCAGCGCAGTGACGGGTACATTCCTCATGACTTAGGAAAAAACCGGATTGATTTGCCTTCTAACGGAACTACTTTTTATTTTTGGAAAGATTTAAATCCTAAGTTTATTTTACTCGTTTATCGTGATTATCTCTGGTCGGGCGCCGATAAGACTTTTTTAAGAAAAATGTACCCTGCGGTGAAGAAGGCTTTGGAGTGGTCACTCAGAACCGATTATGACGGCAATGGCCTTCCGGACAATGAGGGAGCCGATCAAACATTTGATTTGTGGGATTTTAAAGGCACCAATGCCTACACTTCCGGTATTTTCTTGGCCGCTCTTTTGGCCTGCCAAAAAATGGCGGGTATTTTGGGGGACAAGGATTTTGTCAGTTCTTGTCGCGGCTATTTTATGAAGGGAAGTTATTCCTTCGAAAAAGAACTTTGGAATGGCAAATACTTTGGCTCGACCTGCGCATTATCCCAACTAAATGGTCAATGGTATGCCGATCTCTTGGGGTTGGGACTTATCGCGGATAAGGTCAAAATTAGAAAAGCGCTGACGTCTATCTTTAAATACAATTCCCGCCATTCGCGGTATGGTTTTGTTAATTCCGTGACGGCCGAAGGAAAGTTGGATCGCTCTAACAATCACGCTAAAAATATCTGGTGCGGTATGAATTACGCGTTCGCAGGGCTTGCTCTGACACAGGGATTCCCTATGAATAAGGTGTTGAAGCCGGTCGCCCAGATATGGGATAATGTTACCCGGGTTCAGAGAAATCCGTGGAATCAGCCGGACATGATGGATTCCGAAAGCGGCAAGTTTTTATTCGGGGATTCTTATTATCGCAACATGGCGATTTGGTCCATCCCCATCGCACACGCCATTTCGGACAAGAAGACAGCCGCTGTCTTAAATCACATTAAAGGAAGTTTAAGAAAATCAAAATGAAATCTTTCAGAAAACTTTTTATTTTTGTAATTGTTAGCGCGCTGAGTTTGCCGACGTTTGTTTTTGCGGCTTCTCCAAGCGGCAATTACACGGCCTCCGATTATTTGACGCCTCCCGGAGCGACTACCGCCGCGCCTGGCGATATGACGGGCATGGCTTCGGATGCTTCCTTCTTCAAAAAGGGTTCGGAAGGAACCGCTTTGCCTGGTGGTTATCTTAAAATGAGCGGGCATTATCGTTTGGCTGCCGGTGCCAATGGGGTTGGCGGGGATTATATTCTGAATGATTCGGACGCCAATCAGAATATGAATTATCTCCAGGGGCCTAATTTTCGCTATCTTTTCGGCGAGCGTTTGTACGACACGTATGACCCGGCCATTTACAGCCAACACCGGCTCAATCTTGAATTCACGCCCGCGAATAAAGTCAGTTTTTTCACGCAAATCGTGAATGATCCTTGGTCGTATGTGGGCACGACGGGGGAGCAGGTTCAAAAAACAGAACCGGATGATTCTGAACACATTCGTTATAATTTAAAATACTTTGGCGCGAACAATTCCACCATCGGCGAGATTTACCGGGTCACCGACTCGGATCGTTACAGCATTCCAAAGATCAAGATTCATGATGGGCATACGGTGACCACTCGGGTTTCCGGACTGCTTTTACCGCAAAATACCATCACGATTCCGGAGTTGGATATCGACTATGAATACCGGCCGATTCGAAAATTATGGATGGATTATACGGAAGAACAGTGGCATGTGCGCGCGTTTGCGCTGGCGGATGAAACCCAAGCGTTGACAACCGATGATCCTCTGGGACTTTCCAATCACAAAGATTATTGGCAGCAAAGCCCTTGGCTTGACCAGTACCGACCGGCTCAGTTTTTCGATGATCTGACTTTGCGTCATGTGATGAAGCGCGGTTATTATTCCGACAGCCTGTCTTTTACGGCACGGGATAGCGAAGGAAATCGCTTGGTGTTGCTCCGCGGACTTTCTTTTGACGGGCACTTTGATAAAACGCAGGTAGAAGCGACGGTGGCTGCGCCGTTTACGCCTTGGGATGAGCATTATTTTGATGCGGACAATATTCCAGGAGCGTTGCGTGTGAAACAACAAATGACCGAAAATTGGATGTTGGGCGGCACTTATACTTTTCGTAAGGGAATGGTGGACGGAAAAACAGCGGATTTTGGCAATGTTTTGGGAATCGACACCGCCTATCAGCTGAGGGACAACACCTTATTGAAAGCGGAAGTGGCCACGTCCCAGCGCGCCAAAGACGTGTCGATGGATCAATTTTATGACACCCAGACCCATGGCAACGCGTACAAACTTTCTGTTGAGACCGGTTATGATCACGCGATGGAGGGGCATGCGGATTTCCAATTAAGTTATGCGCAGATGGGACGTCATTTTGATCCCTTGCTGTCAAAGTATCTCAGTACCCGCGATGACAAATTTTGGGGGACGCATCTGAGTTTTGAGGACAGGCCTAATCTTGAGCCGTTCCGGATCGGGGATGGTTTGGATGTGAATCGCTCAGTGGCGAGGATTCAGTGGAAAGAAAAGTTATTTAAGGATCAATTTTATAATTTATTTGATTTAAGAAATGTGCACAAAACCAGCAACACCGCCTATCTTGAGACGGTGCTTCGCAACGAGACCACCTATCAGTTTAATTCCAAGTTGACTGGTAAGGCTTTGTTCCGCTGGAGAGGACTCCCACAGACGACTCAAAATGTGGAGCCGGCGATGACTGCCTTTTATTTTCCGATGACGGATATTGATCCGACTGATTTTGTGATTCAAAATACGGCGGTAAAGGGCGACAAGGACGCGGATCAATTCACGTATTCCCTTGGCTTGCAATATGCCATTAATTCTCAGTGGACAGTAGAGGGAATTGGGGAGAGAACCAATGCGATTCCGGATTTTCCGCGCGGGCTTCTCAATAATGTGTTTCGGGATGCCAATGAACGGGTTGATAACATTCTTTTGGATCGGATGACGGTGTTTCTGTATGGGCAGTCGGAGTTGAAGTCGGCTCCGCCTTACGCCTACTACAATATTTTCAAGGAACGTTTGATTGACCAAGTTTCGGATAATTTAAAGCTGGTTTTGCATGCGACGCAAAATTCCTACCGTTTTGCGGGTGGGATTGATGACAACATTACCCATATTGGCCTGAGTGCCGATTTCGCTTATTCCAAAAAACTCTCGTTTTTTGCCGATTACACCTTCTCTCATCAAGTGGATATCCCGCATTTCATCGCGTCCAACTACACCCAAGAGCATTATGACGGGCATCACAATATTTACATGAGCGGTGACTACAAAATCAACGCTTCGACTGTGTTCCGCGCGGAATACGGTGTTTTTGGTCTTGGCAATAACACGGTTCTCGACAACCCCTACAGCACCTCCGGCTTTTCCCTTCCTACGCTTGATACGGAGCATCTTTTGAGGCTGTATTTGATAGGGGATTTTTAAAAAATGACACCAGTTAACCCCTTGTATTGGGGCGGGTTATGGTATATACTTATCATAGACAAAAAAGGGTGAGTTTCATAAACCCAGTTGTTAAAAGAATTTACAAAGTCTTATTGGAATTTAACTAAAGTAAATAAGATTAAGTATTTCTTTAACCACTTTTTATTGAGGCTTGAACCAAAACTATGGTGAAAAGCAAAAAAAAGTCCCAATTTAAGAAAATAGCCAGTTTGGTGCTCCTGGCAGCCTTCTGCCTAGAACAACCCTTGTGGGCGGCTGTGAGTTTTTCCGAGGATCGTTCTATCGATGGCCGAGGACGGATCGGCGCCGCTCTCAATAGCGACATCGAAGCGTTGACGGCTAGCCTGCTTCAAAACAAACAAACTCTTTCCGGTCTCATTGCTGCTAATCAAAACAGTCCCCAGACTTCCGCTTCACAGAATCTAGCCACGCTTCCAGCGGGTTCTAACTCCATCCGGGAGGCCATCAATTGGCTTTTGCAAAACCAATCCGCCGGATCTCCCACGGGTCTTTTTGAAAGCTATCCGGATGACAATCGCCAGGTGAATTCGGTGGCGGTGAATACCCAGGCATTTACTTACGACCAGGCGGTGGCTGGGATGGCGATGTTACAGCAGGGAACTCCGGAAGCACTTGCCGCCGCTCAGAAAATTTTTAGTTTTTTTAATGCTCAATGGGATGATACGGGATTTTTCACGGTTTACAATTCCCAGTCGGCCGGCGGCGCCAAAGTCGAATATCAAAAACTCATGGGGCCGAACGCGTGGATCGGTCTTTTCTGTGTTCAGTACTATGTGACTACGGGAAATCGCAATGCGTTTGAACTGGCGAGAAAAATTGCCAAATGGGCGCAGACACTTCCGAGTCAGAACGGCGGCCGAGCGATGGGCATCAATAGTCCCGGCGGAAATCCCAATTTCGGCACCATTTTTTCAGTTGAAAATAATTTAGATTATTATGCGCTTCTCAACGAGCTCACAAAAGTTTTGCCGACAACGGACGCTGATCGAGCTTCCTTCCAACAAGAATCTACCAACATCAAGGGCTGGCTCAAAAACAGCGCCTATGACTCAAACACCGGTTTATTCAGACGCGGCGTTTCAGCCACTCCCGACACGACCCGAGCGCTGGACGTGAACTCTTGGGCGATTTTGGTTTTAGGGGCGGACACGCTGAACAATGATTTTGGCATCAACGTGGATCAGCTGGTGGATCGGATTCAATCCAATTTTGCGGTGCAGGACAATCACACATTTGGCGGGAGTTTAAACAACTGGATTGGTTTTGATTTTTCGAATCTTTCCAATGCCCGGGCGGCCGGGCGCGCGGACTATAGCGCTGTTGCGGATTCCAAAGGCATGGTGTGGGTGGAAGGCACTCAGCACATGATCGCTGTTTACGATATGTTGAGCCAGTACTACATCGCCAAAGGAGATTCCGCCAAGGCCAGTCAATACGCGGCAAGCCGCGACCATTTTATTGGTAAAAATGATTTCTACGCGATTGACCCGTCACTCGGCGCTTATGCTTTTCCCTATGCAGATCGGGAAGGGGTGAGGATTTTTAATGATGCCAATTCCAAGACATCCATAGGCGCCTCGGTCGCTTCGTCGGGCTGGGTTTCTTTGGCGCAGGGGCATCTCAATCCGTTTGTCATCAGCGGAAATTTCAATGAATCTTTCTTGGACGCTCTCGCTAATTTTCAAACTGATCTGAATAATTCTTCTGATAAAAATGAAATAGACACGATTTTAAGTTCTGCTTTCGGAGTGAGAGTTTTGGACGGTTTGAGCCGCAAGGAAAGAGATGCGATACAAGCGGCCGGCCTTCTCTTTGATGCCAGTGGTTTTGAAAGACCTCAAGCGCTTCAGCCCTTGGAAGAAATTGTCGATTTTATTCATGACATTCAAAATACTCAAAGCCCCCAAGATCGCCAATCCATTGAAACTATTTTAGGCTCCGCTTTTAGCGTAGGGGTGGGGGACGGCATTGACCGGACTGAATTTGACACCTTAATCAGCGGCGGGCTTCTCTACAATTCTGGCGGCGATCTCAACGCCGATCCTTTGGAACCGATTCAAGCGGTGGTGGATTTACAGAATCAAATCGCCTCTTTGAGTTCCGGTAATCAACAAGCTGTCAACACTGCGCTCCAAGACAAAAATATTAATTTAACCGACGGAATTTCCAAAGACGAATTTCAAAAATTGATGGATAGCGGAATTATTTACAATAGCCAAGGCGAGATTAATTCCAATCCGGTAGCCGTTATTCTTGGTGGGGGAGGTTCTCCCGCGATAGATGTTTTCAAATCCGCGTTCCAGCAAAAAGCGCTGGAAGATCGTCAACTGATTGCCCAGGTGTTGTCCGAAGCATTTCCGGGGCTAACACTGCTCAATGCCAATAATCAGCTTGATTTGGACGCCAATGATCTTGCGATTTTAAATAATGCGAACAATGGGTTTCTTTTTGATGAAGCCGGCCATCAAAGAGATTTTGGTGTTTCGTTGAGCCTTTTTGCGGAAATTGGAAGATTTAAACTCGCCTACAATACCTATGTTCAGACTCATCCATCCGACAAAACTACGATTGATAATGCGCTGAGCGCGCTCGGAATTAATGTATCTGACGGCGCGATTTCCAAATCAGATATCACGCAAATCGCGAATAAAAAAGTTGTGTTGGATGCCAATAATGTGGCGAGGAATCATGAACAAACGCTGATCAACATTGTCGCCGCACAGTCGACTTTGGTACAGGCTCAAAATTTTCTGGCGGCATATAACAACAGCGTTGATTTTACAAATTCTGACAGACAGAAAATTGACGCGGTGCTTTTGATTTATGGGGTACAGCTTTCGGATGCCAACGGCCTTGAGGCGGGCGATGTCACGATTTTGGCGAATGAAGGGATTTTGTTTGATGGTCTCACCGCGCGGGATCACAAGGTCACGTTACAAAATATGCTGAAAGTATATGAACTCAGCACTTTGTTTAGTGACAGCGCGATGCTTTCGGGGATTAATCAGTTATTTAATACGTCTATTACTGGAAATTCAATTACCTCCGTTTCTAAAGCGGATCTTGGTATTTTATTTGGCATTGTAACGGTTCCCGATCTTTCCGGAACACCCAGCGTGAATGAAGCATACAATTTTTCGACTTTTAGTACGGTGCTCCCAAAGACCAAAGCACTTTTTGAATATTTAAAAAGCCATCCGAGTGATCGAGATACTTTTAATACTTTCTTTCATGCTTTTGTTCCAGCTTCCGGCAAGTTGGCCGGCACTTCTGCTGACATCATTGCGACCCGCAGCATCCTTTTTGAATTAGCTTCTCCGCTTGTCGACAACGAAGGAGACGGCAACTACGACGACGAGATTCAGGAGATGCTCACGCAGAGATTTTCTCTGACGGCGGCTTATGACACTCTTTACACGTTCTTGACTAGCACCGCAGACAACAAAGCCGCCTTTAAAGCGCTCTTTGGTCTGGATCTAGACTCAAGCGATCCTCTGGTTGTTAAAGCCATTCAGTCGACTATCTTCGGCATTGTCGGAACTCCC
>JAHFFN010000043.1 GCA_023247915.1 Candidatus Omnitrophota bacterium | reverse complement strand
CGGGTGGCACCGGACGGGGCGCCCCGTGGGCGCGCAGTCCAATGAAATTTTTTGAAAATGTTCAAAAAACTTTCATGCTTCTGGACGAGCACCCATGGGGCTGTCCGGTGACAGGATCCGTCGCCGGATGCGGAGTGAATATCACCACGGAGGAAAGATGATAAAAACACTTTTGGTGTTGATGGCGGCGGTGATATTGGCGTGGCAGATTTTTAATTGGTATCAGGCGCCGCATTATCGGCGAGAGCCGGAGCAGGAATTTAGTAGCGTTGTAAAAGCTAAAAAGCGCGTCATTCTTGTGGATGAACAGGTGGGTGTTTTTACGCCGATCGTGCCCCATAGCTACAGCCACCCGCAAACCAAGTCCAAGTCTAAGGGGAATTTTGAGCATCTCTAAGCATGGATAATCTACCCAAGAAATTCTTAACGTATCTCAAGGTCGAGCGCAATTATTCGGAGCACACGCTCACCAGTTACACCCATGACATCTCCGAGTTTTATAATTTTCTGGATGGGGTAAAGCCCGAGACGGTGGACAAGCTCAAGATACGAAGCTATCTGGCAACCTTGAAGAATAATAATTTATCAAAGCGAACCGTCGCACGCCGCACCGCTTCGCTGAGAACTTTTTTCCGCTTCCAAGTGCGCGAAGGCTTTCGCAAAGACAATCCGATGGGCGGGATCCAGACGCAGAAGCTCGAGAAGAAACTCCCGATGGTGTTGGATGAAAATGAGATGATTCGTCTTTTGGAGGCGCCGGCGGATGACGCGAGCGGTCGTCGCGATAAAGCGATCATGGAGACTTTGTATTCAGCAGGCATGCGTGTCTCGGAGCTTGTGCAATTGACAGTGGAGGGCATTGATTTTATCGGCGGTTCTTGCCGTGTGTTGGGAAAAGGAAGGAAAGAGCGGGTTTGTCCGATCGGCGGAAAGGCTCTTAAAAGCATTCAAGAATATCTCAAGATTCGCGACAAAGAAATCAAGAAGCCCAGCCGTGCGTTGTTTCTCAATCATTCGCCCAATCAAACAGGGTCGCCGCTCACAGTTCGCAGTGTCCGACGAATCTTAGACAAATACATCAAGCAAACCTGCAAACGGGAGAATATCTCGCCGCACACGTTGCGCCATTCGTTTGCCACGCATCTTTTGAATCGTGGGGCGGACTTAAGAGCTGTCCAAGAGCTTCTGGGGCATGCCAATTTATCCACTACTCAAATCTATACGCACGTCTCGACACAGAGGTTGAAAGAAGCGTATGATAAGGCTCATCCAAGAGCTTAATGATGCGCATCTTATACGACATCGTATTTTTCATATTTTCTATTTTTTATATCCCAAGCTTTATCGCTAAAGGGAAACACACACATGGCTTTTGGTCGCGATTTGGAAGCGTGCCGCGTGAGATCCAAGAATCTTTAAAAAATAAAAAAGTTATTTGGGTGCACGCGGTTTCGGTGGGAGAAGTGGCGGGCGCACTTCGTTTTTTGGAGTCACTCCGAGTGACTTTCAAAGACGCGCGCTTTGTTTTGACCACGACCACGGTGACGGGTCATGAGACGGCGGCCAAATTTAAAAAACCCGAAGACACGTTGCTTTATTTTCCGGCTGATTTTCGATCGGCGGTGAAATCATTCATCAACGCCATTCATCCCTCCGCTGTGATTCTCATGGAAACCGAAATCTGGCCGAATCTTGTTTTTGAATTAGATGCCAAAAAAATCCCGTTATTTATTGTTAACGGAAGAATTTCCGACAAGGCCATCAAACCTTATCGCCGGGTTCGTTTTCTCATTCAAAATGTTCTGAAGCGCTTTACCGCCATCGGAGTTCAGGATGAGCAAATGCGTTCCCGCTTTGTCGAGCTTGGCGCCCCTGCCGATAAAGTAAAAATCACCGGCAATATGAAATTTGATTGGCGTCCTCCGGCTAGCCCCGATCCGCTTGTCGCGGCGATGCAAAATTATTTTAAACAAAAACAAAGCGTCATTTTCATGGCGGGCAGTACTCATGAAGGGGAGGAAGAGAGGCTTTTTGAGACGTACACCGACCTAAAAGCGCGACATCCGGAGCTTGTTTTTGTGATCGCCCCCCGTCACCCCCATCGCCTGGAATCTATTGAAACTGCGGCAGAGAAAAAAAAGGTGCGTGTTTGCCGGATTTCCTATATTTTAGAGGGGTCTCAAGACAGCCTAAACGCGCCCCAAGACGCTATTTACCTCTTGGACAAGATGGGAGTGCTGGCTTCGGCGTACGAGATGGCCGATCTGGTTTTTGTGGGCGGGAGTTTGGTGCCGGTGGGCGGGCACAATCCTATTGAACCGGCGTTTTTTGGCAAGCCGATTTTATTCGGTGCCCACATGCACAATTTTAAAGAAATCGCCAAGGCCTTTAAAGAAGGCGGCGCCGCGCTGGAAGTTTCGGAAACAAATTTAGCGCCGACGATAGAGCGACTGCTGGCAAGCCGCTCCGAACGCGAAGCGCTCGGCACTTCGGCAAAACATTTGATAAAGAATCACGAGGGATCGGTCGTTAAAAATACGAATTTGATCGCGGGGGTTTTGAAATGAGTATTCGAAAAGGATTTGCGCAATTTCTTTCCATGATTTATCGCCAAGCCCTTTTGTGGAGCCAAGCGTGGACGCGTTTTCTTCCGTCCGGAATTACCAAGGTGAATGCCCGTGTGATCAGTGTGGGAAATATCACCTGGGGCGGCACGGGTAAAACGCCGCTGGTGGCCAAGCTCGCCAAAGATCTTTCGCATTACGGAAAAAAAGTGGCGATTTTGATTCGCGGTTATGGCCAGGACGAAGTGGATGAACTGCGGAAAAAATTGCCCAATGTTCCGGTCATCGTCGGCCGCGACCGGGTCAAGTCCGCGCGCGAAGCGATACAAAAGCATGGCGCCGAGATTTTAATTTTGGATGACGGATTTCAGCACCTGAGACTTCACCGCGATCTCGACATCGTGAATATCAACTCCACCCAGCCTTTCGGACCGGGCGGACTCTTGCCGCTGGGAACTCTGCGGGAACCGCTCGAACATTTGTCCCGCGCCCAACTTTTTATTTTAACCAAAAGTGATATTGGTTCCAAAAACCTGCACTGGATTCATCAAAAAATTCAATCCGTCAAAACCAACGCCGTTATTTTTGAAGCTGTGCACCGGCCGATGCGTATCGTGGATCCGCTCAGAAATCGCTGGATTTCTTTCGGAGAAATGAAAGGCCGGAAGATGGCGGCTATTTCCGGGATCGCGGATCCGCATTCGTTTGAAAAATCCGTTGAGAATTTGGGCGCTGAGATTTTATTCGCGGCGCGTTTCGATGATCATCACCCTTACACCGAATCGGAAGTGGACGCGTTTACCAAACGCTCCAAAGAGCTCGGCGCCAAAGACGTGATTACCACCGAAAAAGATTTTTTCCGTCTTGAGCCGGTTCTAAAAAAACGCGGCTCCTTAGGCATCGATTTTTGGGTGCTTCAAATCGAGTTTCAGGTGAGCGATGAAGAAGACCTTATCCGAAGATGCCTTAATCCTTAAAGTCGGGAGATTTGCCCGGCTTTTTGTTCACACCGTTCCTTTCCGTCTCTCTATCAACATCGCCCGGTGGATAGGCCGTGGGATTTATTACACTCATAAACGCCGACACATCGCTTATCGCAATTTAAGAGCGGTTTTTGCCGGTCAAAAATCCCGCGCCGAAATGAAAGCCATCGCGCGCCGTTCCATGGAAAATCTCGCCATGTGCATGGCCGAGCTTTTGCGCCTGCCCGATTTTACAAAAGAATATGCGCATGACAATTTCAGTTTGCAGGGCGCCGAAAAAATCGACACCGCTCTGAAAGAGGGGAAAGGCGCTATTTTTCTTTCGGCTCATTTTGGAAATTGGGAACTGTCGATGGGCATCGGAAGTTTTTTTGGATACAACTTCACGGGTCTGGCGCGGGAGCAGAAACATCCGCGTTCGAACGAATTTTTAAACGCGCTCCGCATTTCTCAAGGCGGGCAGGTGATTCAAAAGGGAATGCCCATTCGCGAGCTTTTGCGTGCGCTCAAGCAGGGAAAAATCGTCGCCATGATGAGCGACCAGGACGGCGGAAAGACCGGAACTTTTGTGAAATTTTTCGGTCGGCTCTCTTCCTCTCCGAAAGGGGTAGCGACTTTCGCGGCTCGAACGGGCGCGCCTGTTTTCCCGGTGTTTATTATTCGGGAGAATGGCGGCCTCAAACATCGCGTGGTTGTCGAAGAACCGATCCGTGTTCCTGACCTAACGCTTTCGGACGAAGAAATTGAGAAACAGGTGTTGCAGCAGTATTCCAAAGTGCTGGAAGAAAAAATCCATCAATCACCCGATCAATGGCTGTGGGCGCATCGGCGCTGGAAATCCACCCCGGATCGTTTTGTTTTGGTTTTAAGCGATAAAAAAGCGGGGCATCTGAATCAATCGCTGGCCGTGGTTGAGGCGATACGACGCGAGCGCCGAACGAAAGGGATCGCGGAGGAACAGCTTCATCTCAACACTCTCGAAATCGAATTTAAAAGCCCGGTTCGTAAAAAAATATTGGATATCCTTTGCGTGATCACGCAAGGACACTTGCCATTCAAGCCGTTTCTTCTCCGCTATGTTCTGAGCGACGCCTGTTATCAAAAAGTGATGGCCACTTACGCGGACATTGTGATTTCCACAGGCTCTTCGCTTTTGGGCGCTAATTTATTGGTCAGCGATGAGAATCGCGCCAGGTCGGCGGTGGTGATGAAGCCCTTTTTTTCGGCGGATAGGTTTGATGCGGTGATTGTTCCCAAGCATGATAAAATAAAACATTCCGAAAACGTCTTTGTGACTCCGACCGCGTTATCCGCGATGAGTCCCGAAGATTTGCAAAGCCAGGCGCGAAAAATTTCAGAGAAATTCGGGATCTCGGGCGCTAAAGAAAAAATCGGTGTTTTGATCGGTGGCGACACCGACCGGCTTTTTTTTGACCGGAGTTTGTTAGGGGGATGGCTCGGCGATCTCGAGTCTTTGGCGGGGAATTCGGGTGCGCAGATTCTTTTAACGACATCGCGCCGCACGCCGTCTTGGGCGGATCAGTTGGTGAAAGAGACGCTCGAGAAAAAATCCTGGTGCCCATTTTTAGTCATTGCCAACGAAGCCAATTATCCGGGCTCGGTGGCGGGAATTATGGGGTTGAGCGATCGCTTGATGGTTTCGGGAGAATCGATGTCGATGATCTCCGAAGCGGTTTTGTCGGGAAAGCCGGTCACGGTTTTTTTGCCTTTTAAGAAAACGGCGCTAAAGCCCAAGCATTTGGAATTTTTGGAGCGATTGGAAAAGCAGGGAGCGATTTCAATCGCCGTTTCCGACAAGCGGAATCAATCCATGAGTCATGTTCTTTTAACCCAGACCGAGGAAGCGCTTTCGCAGGCGGTTCTCAGGCTGATTTAACGCGTTACACTAAAGATTCGAATGAATATTCTCCAAATATTACCGGAATTAAAATCAGGCGGCGTTGAGCGGGGAACTGTCGATCTCGCCAAATATCTCAAACAGCATGGCCACAAAGCGGTGGTGGTCTCCGCCGGTGGCGCGCTCACCCGGGATCTGGAATCGGCCGGGGTGATTCATTACACACTGCCGGTGCATAAAAAATCCCCATTCGCCGTGATTTATTCGGTGAAAATGCTCACCCGGATTATTCGCAAAGAAAATATTGAACTCATTCACGCCCGGAGCCGCGTGCCGGCACTCATCGCGTTTTTAGTCAGCCAGCGCACGCAAGTTCCGTTCATCACAACCTGCCACGGGTTTTACAGCAAAAATGCTTTGAGCTATCTCATGGGCTGGGGCAAGCTCGTGATCGCGGCCAGTCACATTATTGCCAAGCGGATGCGCGATGATTTTGGCGTGCCGCATCGAAAGATTCGTCTGGTGCCGCGCGGAGTCGATCTCAAAGAATTTCAATTCAAAGATCGTTCGACGCTTGATCCTAAAAAACCCGTGATTGTAGGTTTGGTCGGAAGAATCACGCCGATCAAAGGCCATCCGCTCTTTTTAAAAGCGATGGCTCGTGTGGTGCGAGTGTTTCCCAATATCAAGATTCAGATTATCGGGGATTCGCCCAAGCCCCAGTATAAGGAAGAGCTCTTGGTGTTGACGCGTCATTTGGGTTTGTCGGATCACGTGGAATTTATGGGCACTCGTTATGACATTCCCGCGCTTTTATCGAATATGAGCGTTCTGGTGGTGCCGTCGGTGGGCGAGGAAGCGTTTGGCCGCGTGGTCATTGAAGCGGGTGCTTGCGGCGTGCCGGTGGTGGCGACACGGATGGGCGGACTCGTGGATGTGATTGAGGATCAGAAAGACGGCATCTTGGTGCCGCCGGATGACCCGCGGATTTTGGCGGAGGCGATTTTAAAACTGCTCAAAGAGCCGGAGCTCGGAAAACAATTTGCCGCATCGCTCAAAGAAAAAGTAGATCGGGAATTTAATCTCGATCTGATGTTCCAGCGAACCCTCGCTGTGTACGAAGAGGCATTGGCCAAGAAAAGAATTTTGGTGATCAAACTTTCCGCGCTGGGCGATGTGATTTTGATCACACCGTCGCTTCGCGCTTTGCGCCAGAAATATCCAAACGCTTGGATCTCGGTGCTTGTCGGCCGCAAGTCCCGCAAAATGATACGCAATTGTCCCTATGTGGACGATGTGATCGCTTTCGATGACACCGCCAAGCCGCGTTTCCAGACGCTTTTAAAAACGGTGCGCTCACTCGCCAAGGAAGATTTTGACATGGTCGTGGATTTTCAAAATAATCGTTTAAGCCACTTTCTTTCATTTTTTTCCGGCGCCAAGATTCGCGCCGGTCACGCCAATCGCAAATGGTCTTTTTTCTTAAACCGCAAGACGGAACATTCGTCGTTGCCGCTGGCGCCGATTGATCATCAATTTCAAGTGTTGAAGCTGGTGGAGGTGGAGACGCTGGATAAAAAACTCGAGCTTTGGACTGAAAAAGAAGAAGACGAGAGCATGCGCCGGTTTTTGGAATCGCAGTGGGTGTCGCCCAGTCAGGTGCTGGTCGGAATTAATCCGGGTTCTTCGATTCGCTGGCAGACCAAGCAGTGGCCGATTGAAAATTTTGCGAAGCTTTGCGATGAGTTGGCTCGGCGAAACATCCGCGTGGTGATCACCGGCTCTGAAGAAGACGCCTCTTCGATGGAAGAATTATTCGCTCTGACGCGTCACAAGCCCATCAACGCGATCGGAAAAACGTCGATCACGGAATTGGTATCTCTGATCAAGCGCTGTCAGGTGTTTATCAGTTCGGATTCGGCGCCGATGCATATCGCGGCCAGTGTCGGGGTGCCGCTGGTGGCTATTTTCGGCCCGACCGATCCCAAACGGCATCTGGTGCCGCCGGAGCGCTATCAAGTATTTTGGAAAGAAGTGCATTGCAGTCCCTGCTATCTACGCACCTGTCCGATAGGCCATATTTGCATGAAAAAAATAACGGGACAGGAAGTGCTGGACTCCGTGCTGTATTTTTTGAGCGACAAACGCCCCCAAAAATCCGGCCAAGAGCATGCGCTCGCTAGCTTATAAACTCGCCGCGGTTTTTCTGGGTGGCGCCGCCTTATTTTATTTTTACACCTCGCACTACGAAGTCCCGGTCTTGATGTATCACCAGGTGGTGGAGTCGGACGGACAATCCAGCCTGCAAGTGTCGCCTGAGACATTTAAACGGCAAATGGAATTTTTGAAAGCGCACGGGTATCACGTGGTGCCGCTCGAGTCATTGATCCGGGATTTAAAAAATAAAAAATCCATCCCTTTGAATACTGTGGCGATTACCTTCGATGACGGTTTTCTGGATAATTTTCAAAACGCTTTTCCGGTGCTCAAAGAAATGAATTTTCCGGCGACTATTTTTGTGATCACCGAAAATATCAACAAAGAGCACTGGCTTTTTGAGGAAGATTTGAGAATTTTGGACG
This sequence comes from Candidatus Omnitrophota bacterium, assembly GCA_023247915.1. Taxonomy (GTDB): domain Bacteria; phylum Omnitrophota; class Gorgyraeia; order 2-02-FULL-51-18; family 2-02-FULL-51-18; genus JAHFFN01. The sequence goes on along the minus strand of JAHFFN010000043.1, from coordinate 4,442 downwards.
ATTCCGGAATTTCTATCGGAAGCCATACGGTGACGCACGCGTTTTTGCCGGATCATTCGGCCGAAGAGGTGGAGACGGAGCTCCGTCACTCCAAAGAACATCTGGAAGAAATTCTGGGACATTCGGTGACTCTTTTTAGTTATCCTGCCGGCGGTGTGACGCCTCCGATCCGTCAGGCGGTTGAAAAGGCGGGGTATGTGGGCGCGGTGACCACTAATTATGGAAAGACAAGGCATGACCCATACGCGCTTCATCGCGTCAAAGTTTCCGACGCCCACGGTAATCTTTTTAATTTCTGGTTCAAGGTGAGCGGGTTGAGTCAATTGGGAAAGAAAAGAGTCGAGGCTAAGGGATGGTAAAAGAGCGATCAAATCCCCGGATTTTAATCGTCACGCAAAATTGGCTGGGGGATGTGCTGTTTTTGACGCCGGCGATTCGCGCGATTCGAAAAAAATATCCTTCCGCGTACGTGGCTTGCCTGACACCGCATCGTTGTTATTTCGCTTTAGCCAATAACCCCCATATCAACGAAGTGATCGGGTATAACGACAGCGCGTCTTTATTTTCTTTTTCATCCCTGCGCGTGATTCATCGCTTGAGGAGTCAACATTTTGACCAAGCGATTTTATTTCATGATTCTAAAACAAAAGCTATTTTGACGCGACTGGCGGGGATTCCTGAGCGGATTGGTTATCAGAAGCTTGGCGGCAAACGCCGGCCATTGACGCGCGCGATCTCAAAGCCGACGCTTCCTATGCATAAGACAAAGGTTTTTTTACATTTATTGAATGCGATAGGCGTCCCCGCCGACGGAATGACGCCGGATTTTTTTCCTTTTTTGAAAGCCGGCGAGGAATTGGACGCTCTGTTTCAATCGTTTGGTCTTTCGCGTCAATTGCCTTATGTGGTGGTTCACGCGGGTGGCAACTGGGATCTGAAACGCTGGCCGGCGGATTCTTTTCGTGAATGGATGCGTTTGTTTCTGGAAAAATATGATTTTCCGATTGTGTTGTGCGGAAGCGAGAATGAAAAAAAACTGATCAAAAAAATTAGCGCCGGCTTGGATCCCAACCAGGTTTTTTCTGTTTGCGGACAGACGACGCTCGACATGCTCGCCGTTCTTTTAAAACACGCCAAACTTGTGGTCTCCAATGATTCGGGACCGATTCATTTGGCGGCCAGTCAGGGAGCGCCTCTCTTGGGAATTTTTGGACCCACGTCTCCGGATTTGACCGGACCGCTCAGCAAGGGACCGATGAAAATTTTAAGAAAAGATCCCGGCTGTGAGATCCCTTGTTATTTTTCTTCCTGCGATACTCGGGTTTGCATGGAATGGATTACGCCCGAGGAAGTGTTTGCGGCAAGCCAAACGTTGCTAAATGACAAATGAAAAAGCACAAATGACAAATAATGGAATCTTGGTCTGTCATTTGAATTTTGTCATTTGTCATTCATAAATATGGACTCTAATAAATCTACTAAAAAAATATTAGTTATCACACTCTCCAATCTTGGCGACGTGGTGCTCACGCTGCCGGTATTTCAATCGCTTTCCGAGACTTTTCCTGACGCGAGTCTGGACGTGATCACCAGTCCCGGCGCCGCGGTTGTTTTTCAAGGCCATCCGCGCATCGGAAAAATCACGCCCTACAACAAAAGAATCCCCTGGAAAGAAAAAGCTAAGCTTTTATCTGAGATTCGCGCCGAAAAATACGATATCTTAATCGATTTGCGCAAATCACTTTTTGGATTTTTTGGCGGCGCGCGGATTCGCAACCCTTATTTTTCATTCATTCGCCGTCCCAAACATCGGCTTCTTCGTCATTTGGAAAAAATAAATCGTATTTGTCCGGGGGGCATTCCGGAGGTCTCTTTTTTAGATGGGTTTGAAGCGGCCGATATTTCAAAGCGGCTCAAGGCCGGCGGTTCCGGAAAAATCATCGTCGCGGCCGTCGGGTCAAAAAGTGATATTAAAAAATGGCCAGCCGAATCGTACGCAAAACTGTTGGATCGATTGATCAGCGTGAATGGTTGCCGTGTGATTTTAGTCGGAGATAAGAATGACACAGCCGACGCTAAAAAAGTCAAAGAGCTGATGAAAAACAAAGTGGAGGATGTGTCAGGCGCCACTGATTTTCACGAACTTTGCGCGTTTATCCGATCCGCGACTCTTGTGATTACCAATGACAGCGCGCCGCTTCACATCGCCCAAAGTTTATCCGTGCCAACCTTGGCCATTTTCGGCCCGACCGATCCCAAAAAATACGGGCCCATTTTATCCAATAGCCTGGCCGTGCGCCGCACGCTTTTTTGCGCGCCTTGCGAAGAAGCGCAGTGTCGTTACCATCATGAGTGTTTGACGGATCTGGGAGTGGAGGAGGTTTATCAGAAGGCTGTCCGTCTCTTGGAAGATCGCAAATCCTCGGAGTCGCTTCGAATTTTGATTTTGCGTTTGGATCGTTTTGGAGATGTGATGCTCACACTTCCGGCGATCGCCGCGATACGAAAAAGATTTCCTGAGGCTCGTATTTCCGTGATGCTGCGCCCTTACACCCGATCGTTGCTTGAAGGTCATCCGCTCATTGACGAAGTGATTGTGTATGAGTATCAAAAAAAAGGCCGGCACACCTTTCCGCGGGGCTACGCGCGATTTGTTCAAGAAATCATCGAACGGCGTTTCGACATGGCGTTTGTGCTCCATCCCAGCGTTCGCGCGCATCTTCTGCCGTTTTTAGCGGGTATTCCGTACCGGATCGGATTTGACTCAAACCTGTCTTTTCTTTTAACAAAGGCTGTTCCGGATCAAAGAAATCAAGGATTGAAACACGAATCGGAATACACGCTGGATGTGATTCGCGCTTTTGGAATCTCGGAAAATTCCGGGGAGCTCCCGCCGTTTCCTGTTTTTCCCGAGCAGAATGAAAAAAGCGACGCTCTTTTCCGTGCCTCCGGGTGGAGAGAAAACGAATCAATGATTGCGCTTCATCCCGGCGCCAGCTGTCCCTCCAAGCGCTGGCCCAAAGAACGATTTGCCGAAACAGCCAAGAAACTAAAAGAGGGCGGCTCGTTTAAATTTGTGATTGTCGGCGGGGGCGAAGAAAAAGAGGCTGGGGATTTTTTAGCGCGAGAACTGGGGAGCGACGCTTTGAATATGGCGGGAATGTTGAGTCTCAAAGAAACCGCCGCGCTCTTAAAAAGATGCCGGCTCCTCATTTCCAATGATTCTGGCCCGGTGCATTTGGCTGCCGCGGTGGGCACAAAAACGCTGACTATTTTTGGAAGAAATCAAGCCGGGCTTTCGGCGCGACGCTGGAAAGCGCTCGGCGCCGGTCACGCGACGATTCAAAAAAATGTCGGCTGTGTGGTCTGCTTGGCGCATCGCTGTACCATCGACTTTGAATGTTTGAAGGCGGTGGAGGTGGGCGAGGTCGTGGAAAAGGCGACGGAAATTTTAGGAGTTGTGTCGAGTGAGAAATAGAGGGATTAAAATTATTTTTTTGCTTCTTTTTTTCTGCCTCTCATTTTATAGCGGCCATCTCCTAAACGCAGAACCCATCCAAAATTTTAATGTAAAAGAAGTGAAGCCGCTTCCGCCAATTCCTTCTCCACTCAAAAAACCCACGGTCGGTGAAAAACTCATCTTTGATGTGTATTGGTTCGCATTTCATATCGGAACCGGAGCATTGGAAGTCACGGAAAAAACTCAAGTCCGCGGCCGCGAAGCCTATCACCTGGTGGCGATCGCCAAAACCAATGATTTTTTATCCAAAATTTATCCCGTCGAGGATGAAATTCATAGTTTTGTGGACGCCGAAGGATTTTACGCGTTGGAATTTAAAAAAACGCTCACCGAAAAGCGTTATCACGCCGATGAACACATTATTTTTGATTACCCGGCTCAGAAAGGGCATTACGAATCTTTTTGGAATAAAAGCTCCAAGGATGTGGAGATCGGCGACAAACCCGTTTTGGATATTTTAAGCGCTTTCTATTGGTTCCGCTCCCAAGAAATCGAAGTGAATAAATCCCTTCACGCGCTCGTCAACAGCGAAGAAAAAAACTGGGATGTGGAGTTTCAGGTGCTGTCACGGCAAAGCAAATCCCTTCACGCTAAACAGCGTTTTGACACGGTTTTGATGGTGCCCAAAACAAGCTTAAAAGGCATCTTGTACGAGCGTGGCGAGGCTAGTATTTATTTTACAACGGACGAAAAACGGACACCCCTGGTGATCGTGCTTAAAACGCCATTTGGATCGGTGAAGGGTATTTTGAGGAATTGACCTCCTTTACGACAGGTGCTAGAATTATCCAATGAAATTTTTGAATTTTGCTCGTCTTAAAAGTGTCATTTCCAAATTCAACAAAGCCAAAGTCCTCGTTGTCGGTGATCTCATTCTCGATGAATTCATCTGGGGGAATGTTTCGCGCATTTCACCGGAAGC
>JAHFFN010000006.1 GCA_023247915.1 Candidatus Omnitrophota bacterium | reverse complement strand
GATGGAATTGACGACGCCTTTGCCTTGAAGGCATTTTAAGCCTGCTTCAATGACGGACCATTTGGAGGAATCAATCATCACCGGGATTTTGGTAATGTCCGGTTCGGAAGCCACAAGATTTAAAAACTTGCTCATCGCCGCCTCAGAATCCAAAAGACCTTCATCAAAATTAATGTCAATCATTTGCGCGCCAGCTTCCACCTGTTGTTTGGCAACGGACAAGGCGCCGTCATAATCTCCGGACAAAATCAGTTTGGAAAATTTGGGGGAGCCGGTGATGTTGGTGCGCTCGCCGACATTGACGAAGTTGGTGTCCGGACGAATCGTCAAAGGTTCTAGACCGCTCAGCCGTGTGTAAGGCTCTATCTTAGGAATTTTTCTCGGCGCTTTGTCGCGCACAATCTCCGCGATTTTCCGGATATGATCCGGGGTCGTGCCGCAGCAACCGCCAAGAATATTAATGAAGCCGCTATCAATGAAATCACGCAGATCACGACCCATGCCTTCGGCTGTTTCGTCATATTCTCCAAATTGATTGGGGAGCCCCGCGTTGGGATGGGCACTGACAAAAACGGGCGCGATGCGCGAAAGTTCCTCTAAGTAGGGGCGAAGTTGCTTGGCGCCCAGTGCGCAGTTGAGTCCGACCGAAAGCAGATCCGCGTGAGAAATCGAATTCCAAAACGCCTCGACGGTTTGACCGGAAAGAGTGCGGCCGCTGGCATCGGTGATGGTGCCGGAAACCATGACCGGGATTTTTTTTCCGATTTTTTCAAAATATTCAAAGATAGCGAATAGCGCCGCTTTGCAGTTGAGCGTGTCAAAAACGGTTTCGACTAAAAGAAGATCCGAGCCGCCGTCGATCAAGCCGCGCACTTGTTCCGTATACGCTTCGACGAGCCCGTCAAAAGTCACTCCGCGAAATCCGGGATCGTTCACATTGGGGGATAATGACGCGGTGCGATTGGTTGGGCCGATGGAGCCTGCCACGTAACGGGCACCGGCTCTCTTGGCAAGTTTCACCGCTTCGACATTGAGTTCATACACCAGATGTTCCATCTGGTAGTCGGCCATGGAGATCCGGTTGGAATTAAAAGTATTGGTCTCTAAAATATCGGCGCCGGCCTCGACATAGGCACGATGAATATCTTCGATCATCTTCGGCTGAGTCAGCGTCAGAAGATCATTATTGCCCTTCAGCGAAATGGGATGATTCTTAAACCGTTCTCCGCGATAGGCATTCTCATCCGGCTTATACCCCTGGATCATTGTCCCCATGGCGCCATCGAGAACCAAAATACGTTTTTTCAATTCCTCATAGATCGGATGCATAAGCCTTAATTCTACCAGACTTCACAGGTGAACTACTAGCATCGGATCTACAAGATAGGGCAGCGCGCGTCGACCTTTTACCTCCGCTCAGTCGCATTTCTGTAAGCGGCTTTTTATCGTAAGTCTGGGGAGCCTCGGCAAAATGAAATAACTCGCGCTAGGCCGCGCTCAGACAGGATTTCATTTTGCCGTATCCCGGCAGACTTGACGAAAAAAAGCCGCATCAGAAATGCTTGGTTCGCTCCGGTAAAAGCTCGACGCACGCCGCTAGAGACTTAGATCCTCTTCAGCTTTTCTCCTTCCCGGAAGTCCCCTATGCCCGCTTGTGCCTGTTTCTGTAAGTCAGTGGGAAACGGCAGAGCAAAGGCGATTCGTCGACGGCTACGCCGACGACGATGTCGCCTTTGTGGCGCCGAGGGGTTCCCACGACTTACATAAACAGGCACGGCATCGGGGACTGGAGGGAAGGAGAAAAGCTGTGGAGAGCGATGCTATATCGCAGATTTCCGCTTTACGGCGGAGTTGAAATAGGTATAATGCTTGAAAGTCGGTTATAGGAGAAGTGATGGCTGAGAAACCTAGGTTTTATGATGCGACGATTACCAAGATTGTGTCGCTGTCGAGCACGGTGAAGCATTTTGTCCTGGAATATCCCAAAGAGGCGGATGCGAACTTTATTGCCGGGCAATTCATGATGGTTCATTTGGAAAAAGACGGCAAGCCGCACAAGAAACCGTACTCCATCGCTTCCTCACCGAAACTCGTCAAAGACAAAAACCAACTTGAGCTTTCGATCAAACTCGTCGACGGCGGCTATGTCTCCACCTGGTTCTTTGGTTTAAAAGAAGGCGACAAGATTCACACCAGCCTCCCTTACGGATTTTTCACGGTTCGCGAACCGTGGACGGAGAATATTATTTTTGTCGGCACAGGCACAGGTGTGGCACCGCTTCGCGGGATGATACACAAACTCTATGAACAAAATTGTGACAAGCAGATCTGGCTTATCTTCGGAAACCGCCATGAAAATGAGATTCTGTATCTCGACGAATGGCGCGCGCTCGAGAAAGCTCATAAGAATTTTCATTTCATTCCCACGGTAAGCCGTCCCAAAGAGTGGAAGGGTGAAACCGCCTACGTGCAGGAAATCGTCAAAAAAACATTCGCCGGAAAAACAGAAGGACTGGATTTTTATGGTTGCGGTCTGGTTCCGATGTGCCAACAGCTCAAATCCGCGTTGATTGAGATGAATATCCCCAAGGATAAGATTCACTTCGAACAATTTACCTAACCCGTTCTACGGTAGGGGAAGTCGATGAAATTGTTCCGCCATTTTTTGCTGATAGGATTTCTTTTTTTCTGGATGGCGCCCTCGCTTAAAGCCCAAGAACCCGCCAGTCACCATTATATTTTTAAAACTGAGCCCGAGCGCACCGCGCTGCTCGAGTTGTACACTTCCGAAGGTTGTTCCAGCTGTCCTCCCGCCCATGAGTGGTTCACCAAGCTTAAGAAATCAGAAAGAATCTGGGTGGATTTTGTCCCAGTCGCTTTTCACGTGGATTATTGGGACAGCCAAGGCTGGAAAGACAACCTGTCTAACCCTGAGGCTACCCGTCGCCAAAGAGTTTACGCGAGATTTTGGGGTGCCAATTCGATTTTTACACCGGCCATGATGTTGAATGGGGAGGAGTGGACAGGCTGGTCGAAAGGCATTGATGTTTACAATGCGCCGAAACTTTCCGGCGTGATGACGGTGGAAAGATTTGCCGATGATTATGCGATTAAATTTGTTCCCGCTGAGGGCTTGGAAGGTAAAAACTGGGTTGCGAATATCGCTCTTTTAGGATTCAATATCCGCTCTAAGATTGACGATGGGGAAAACCGGGGGCGGGTTCTCGAGAACGATTTTGCCGTACTGGCTTTTAAAACCCACAAGATGGAAAAATACAGCTCCGGTTCCCAGGCGCGTATTAATTTGTCGACACGCGATTCGCCCATTTTAGCCGACAAGTACGGCTTGGCGGTTTGGGTGAATGCCGAGGACAATCCTTTGCCTGTTCAGGCGGCCGGCGGCTTTGCCGGATAAAAAACATCCCCCCTTGCATTTATTACAACTGTTATGTATAATTAACACATACTATTAATAGATTAGCATAACTATAATCTGTTAATAAATTTTAACTAAAAATAACAGATGAATAAGGAGAGGGAAAATGGCAATGGAACTCTTGAATCATAATAGAAAAATAACGAAGGCGCTGAATCTTTTAAACAAAGCTGCCGGCGAGAAGCGCGAAGAGATGTTTGAAACCTTGGATCATGCCAAACGCATTACAGCGGAGGCTATCGAAGAGCAGGTGGAAAAAGCCAAGGATATCGCTGAAACAGTTCAAAAAACTGTGAAAAAAAATCCGTGGGCGGTGATCGGCGGCGTCGCGGCCGGTTCGCTGGCGCTCGGTTATCTCTTAGGAGCGTTTCGTAAGAAGTAACTGATTTAAAACCGATGGGGATCGGAATCCCGCCCTTGCCAAGTGGCCTCCACGCCATGTAAGCAAGGGCGGAATTATTTTATTGGGATGGTTGGGAATTTGAAACAGAATCGTCTTTGATTTCCGGCAAATGTTTGATGGTGAGCAGCGGCAGGCCGGTGCGCCGGTATTCCGCTTCGCGCAAAAGGTTTTCAAATGCGGGGCGTGATTCGGGTTCATAGGCATAAACTGTGGACGCGAAAATATTGGTCATGTCCTCATTTTCTAAATAAGGATTGTAGAGAAGTACTTGATCGATGGCGTTGATGTACTCCGGAGGCGTGTGTTCAAATGGCACGCCATAATGGCTGAAATGAACCATGGGCGCCACGATAGAAATAAATTTCTCCTTTTCCGACATTTTTTCGTTCCAGTCCTTGCCGGTGCTGAAAGAATCAGACGCGGCAAAGCCGGGGATAGCCGCTAGGAGAAGCCCACCCGTTAAAAAGCCTAAAAAAACACGCCGTATTTTCATCGTTTCCTCATCCACATAAATATTATACCATAAGCCCCATGACACCTTTTTCCCGTAGAACCGACTGGCCTAAAAATCAAAATCCATTGACCACGATTCTCGAGAAAAAAAGAGCCGCCGGGGAGTTCATTTTGGATCTGACAGAGTCCAACCCCACGCGTTGTCATTTTTCTTATGCTAATCCACAATGGCTGGCACCCCTCACAAATCCTAATAATCTTCTCTACGAGGCTAATCCCAAAGGCCTCTTGGAAGCCCGCCAAGCCGTGGCGCGTTATTATGCTTCTAAAAAAATTCTGGTTCAGCCTGAGCAGATTTTTTTGACGGCTTCGACCAGCGAAGCCTACAGTTTTCTTTTGCGTCTTTTGTGTGACGCGGGAGATAAAATCGCGGTTTCCAGACCCGGCTATCCTTTGTTTGATTATTTGGCGGCGCTCAACGACGTGGATCTTTTAAGCTATCGCTTGAACTACGAAAACGGCTGGCGATTGGACGAGAAAAGTTTGAGCGAAGCGTTTAAACAAAATCCTAAAGCGTTGGCGATCGTCCATCCTCATAATCCGACAGGACACCAGATTCAAGACTCTGAAAAAAATCAGATAGAATCTCTATGTAGGCAGAATGGCGCGGCATTAATTTCGGATGAAGTATTTTTGGATTACTCCGAAGGAGAGACTTTTAGCTTTGCCGGCGCGAATCAAGCGCTCACATTTACCGTCAGCGGCATTTCCAAAATTTTAGGTTTTCCGCAGATGAAATTATCTTGGATTGTTGTCAGTGGGCCCAAGATTTTGGCTGAAGAAGCCGGGGAGAGACTTGAAATTATCGCGGATACTTATCTTTCCGTGAATACACCATCTCAGCGTGCACTTTCGGAGTGGCTGGCACAAGCGCCGGCGGTACAAAAAGAAATCTGGGCGAGAATCTGCGCGAACCGGAAACACTTGGAAATTAGCGTCAAAAATCATCCCACACTCAAGTCTCTGGTGGCGCCAGCCGGCTGGTACGCTATTTTAGCCACGGGTCTTCGCGATGAAAGAGCGGCGATAGATCTTCTGACGCTTAAAAACACGCTCGTGCATCCCGGCTACTTTTTTGATTTCGAAGAAGATGATTTATTGGTCTTAAGTCTTTTGCCCGAAACTTCCGTTTTTAAACAAGGGCTGGAGGATATACTACTAATTTAGTAATATATAAACGTTTATTTTGTTTATTAATAATATTAAATTACTTGACATTAAGAAGGCAGGAGACTATCCTTTTAAAAGAAGAGATTAGATAATTTTATTTTTGGTGGTATAATCCTAAAAATTGAAACGAAGGAATCCTAATGACTTTGACCGAAATTAATGCCGAGATGGCAAATCGTTTTGAAGAAGTGTTTTCTACCAAACTTTTGGCCGAAGAAGAAGCCGAAATCAAGCGGTTTGAAATCGAAATCGCCAATGTGGAGAAGGGCGCCCTCGACCCCGACGATTTTAGAAAATTCAGATTAGAAAACGGGATTTACGGGATTCGCGGCGCGGCTGATCGCCACATGATTCGTATCAAGATTCGTTACGGCAACATGAACGCGCTCCAGCTGGAATGTATCGCCGATCTCACCGAAAAATATGCGCCCAATCAACTGGCGCATGTCACCACACGCCAAGCCATTCAGCTTCATGAAATCAAGCGCACCGATGTGCCAACCATTTTAAGACGATTGATGGAAACGCGTTTAACCGCCCGCGAAGCGTGCGGCAATACGGTGCGCAATGTTTCCGCGTCTCACTACGCGGGGATTTCTCCCAAAGAAGTGTTTGATGTGGTGCCTTACGCCGATCTTCTCAGCCTTTATTTTTTAAGAAATCCGGTTTGCCAAAACATGCCGCGCAAATTTAAGATCGCTTTTGAGGGAAGTCTCGAAGAAGATTACGCGAAAATCGGCATTCATGACCTGGGTTTTATCGCGGTCAAGAAAACCGAAAACGGAAAAGAGATCAAAGGATTTAAAGTATACGTCGGCGGCGGGCTTGGCAGCACTCCATTTCCTGCGCAGGTTCTCGAGGAATTTTGTCCGGTGGAGCTTTATTTGCCGACGGCTGAAGCGGTGATTCGCCTTTTTGATCGCAACGGCGAACGCAAAGATAAAAATCGCGCGCGCATCAAATACCTTGTCGCCAAATGGGGCATTGAAACATTTCGCAAAGAATTTTTGGACGAACGCCGCCAGGTGATGATGACCGGTTCCGGCCGCGAAGCATTTTGGAAATTAAATCTAGAAGAGGCGAAAGCACCCGCGTTAAAAACTCCGGCACCGACACAAGCGACTTCGGTGCCTCCGGGATTCGACGAGTGGGTCAAGAGCAACACTTTCGAGCAAAAGCAAAAAGGTTATTTTGCGGTGCAGGTGCGTTGCCCGCTGGGCGACATCACGCCTGAGCAGATGAGAAAACTCGCTAAGATTTCTCGTGCGTATTGCGGCGGGCGTTTGCGCACGACGATTGCGCAGAATATTTTGATGCAGTGGGTGCCGCAAGCGTCGCTCAAGGCGCTTTACGCGGAACTTCAGCCGGCAGGTTTGGCGATGAAAGACGCGGGGAAGATCGCCGATATCACGCGTTGCCCCGGTGCCGACACTTGTCAGATCGCGATCACGCATTCGAAGGGTCTGGCATTTGAGATGGGGAAAGTGTTTGAAAATACCGTCGCCAAAGATCCGGTGTTTCAGGACATCACGGTGAAAATTTCAGGTTGCACCAATTCTTGCGGCCAGCATCACATCGCGAATATTGGTTTTCACGGCGCTTCGAAAAATGTCGATGGCCGCGCGGTACCGCATTATCAACTCATGGTTGGCGGATACACCGCCAAAGATGGTGTGGCGGTATTTGGCAAGCGCATCGCTCAGATTCCTGCGCGCAAAACTCCCGAAGCCGCGAAAGCGATTTTGGAAGCTTTTAAAGTCGACAAGGGAGCCGCCGAGAGTTTCTTGCAATGGGCTGAACGTGTGGGTGCGCCTAAACTCAAAGACATTGTGGCGCCCTTCACGACGGTTCCAGCTTTCGACAAAGACCCGGTTTCCTACGAAGATTTAGGCGACCCTGGTAAACCCTTCAAACTCGAAATGGGCAAAGGCGAGTGCGCAGCCTAACATTTTCCCCTGAACCGGTTGTTAAGCTTGAAAATTATTTCAAAGATCCTTTTGACAACGCGGTAGCCACCGCGCGCACCTGTTATTCCTCGCGTGTCATCACTTCTGAGGACGTCCACAAAGACGACAAGTCCAAAGAGCTTCGTGACCGCATCGCCGAATCGATTTACAAGGCCGGTCATCACACGACGATTCAGCATTCGACATTTCAATTTATTTTAGACAAAGTTTCGCGGCAATTTATCTGGTCTTTTCTGCACAGCCATCCTTTTTACAATTCTGAACAAGTCAGTCAGCGTTATGTCGAGGTAAAACCGGAAAATTTTTCCGTGCCACCGATCGAAAATGAAAAATCGCTGGAGTTGTATTTGGAGACCACGCGATTTCAAATGGAGGCGTACAAAGAATTAATCCGCATCTTAAATCCGGTCATTCGCTCCCAGTACGCCAAAATTTTCCCCAATCGTGATCCGGATCTCAAGAAATGGGATTCCGCTTTAAAAAAACGCGCGCAAGAAGTGGCGCGCTATGTATTGCCGGTAGCGACGCATGCGCATTTGTATCACACCATCAGCGGCCTCACGCTTCATCGCTACAATAAATTGGTCGAGCAATACGACACGCCCTACGAACAAAAAGTGGTGGTGCGTAAGATGGTGGAGGCCGTGAGCGAAGTCGACCCGCTCTTCTTTAAGAATATCGAGGATTCGATTCCTCTGGAAAAAACGCCGGAGTATGAGTTTTTCGCGTCCCGGGCGCTCTTTGATGATGTCTCTGGGCGTACCGCGTTTTTGTCGGAGTTCGACCATTCTTTAGGCGGTTTGACCTCGCGCCTGGTCGATTACAAAGTCAACGGGCAAAAAAGCATGGCGCAAGCGGTGCGCACCGTGTTGGGCGTGACTGAAAGTCAGCTTTCTGAAAAGGAAGCGATTGATTTGATTATGAATCCCGCCAAAAATCATTATTTTGGCGAAGCGCTGAATATCACAACACTCGGAAAACTTTCACGCACGATGTCGCATCCGCATTTTACCTTTCAGAAAAAAATCAGCCACACCGCGGATTCCCAGGATCAGCGTCACCGGATGACACCGGGATCCCGCCCGGTATTGCATCGTCACTTCGTCGCGTCTAAGCCCGACTATGTTGTTCCAGCTTTGATTCAGGTATCTGCCGAAGCCTCGGAATATTATGCTAGCGTGATGAAAACCGTTTGGCAGAACATGACTCAACTTTTAAATAGCGGCGTGTCCGAAGAATCGGTGATGTATCTTTTACCCAACGCGTTTCCGATCCGTTTTTATGAGTCGGGGGATTTGCTCAATCATCATCACAAGTGGACCAAGCGTCTTTGCTATACCGCTCAAGAAGAGATTTGGAATATGTGTAAAGATGAAGTCACCCAGGTGAATGGACTTTTCCCGGAAATCGGGAAATACCTTTTGCCGCCCTGCGGCGTGCGGTTGTTGGCCGGCACACGTCCTTATTGCCCGGAAGGGGATCGGTTTTGCGGGGTTCCCGTCTGGAAATTGCCTGTCGAGGAGTTCGAGCGCGTCCTCTAAGCTTGCCCCAAAACTTGACAGCGCTTTTTGGTTTTATGCTATACTAGCCCGAAGAATTTTAAGCGCAGACCCTTCTAATTAGGAGAACCTTGAATGAGATTTTCGCGGAACCTTTTTTCAATTTTATTCGTATCAGCTTTCTTGTTTACATGGACGGTGTCCAATGCCGGTGGGCAGGATTATTCAGGCAATGAAGATCCCAACAAAAAGATTTTAAAGCAAGGTCTCTTGGGTGCCGGTGTTGGCGCCATTTCTGCAGAAGCTTCCGGCGGAAAAGCGGGAACCGGTGCGTTGGTCGGCGCGGGCACGAATGTCATTGGTGGCGCGCTTTTGGATACATTGACGGCTCCTTCGCCGCAAGCCAGACCCGCTCAGCAAGTGCAATACGTTCAAGCGGCTCCAGCTCCTCAATACACTCAATCTTCGTACTCTTCTTCGTCCTATCCCGTGCAAACGCAAGGGTATCAACCGCAGGAGCCTCAGCCGGTGTATGTTCAGCAACAACCAGTGTATTATCAGCAACCTCCCCAACAGGAAGATCCCAATAAAAAGATTTTGAAGCAGGGTCTTTTGGGTGCGGGCGTCGGCGCGATCTCAGCCAGCGCTTCCGGTGGAAAAGCCGGCAAGGGTGCTTTGATCGGTGCGGGCACAAATGTGATTGGCGGCGCGCTTTTGGACAGCTTGATGGGTGGCGGTTCTTCTCAACAACAACAAGCGCCTCAGCCGGTGTATTATCAGCAGGCTCCCCAGTATCAACAGCAACAACAATATCAATATTCTAACCAACAACAGCAAAGCTCCAAATGTAAACAGGTGACCTATTATGACAATGAAGGAAACCCTGTTAAAACTGTCGAGGAATGCTAATTCGTCGTTAAACATTATTTTTAATTCGTTATTCACCGGGGCGCGGAAATACACCGCGCCCCGATTTATTTCTAGGACAGTATGAATTCTCTGGAACTGACACAAAAGATTAAAAACTTTGCCTTGGAAGAAGCGGGCTTTGATTTGGTGGGCATTTCACCCGCTAAACTGGCCGCCACTCACGAAGCGGCGCTCAAAACCTGGATTCAAAATAATTTTCATGGATCGATGGATTATATGGCGCGTGATCCTGAGCGTCGCGCGAACCCTGAGAAAGTCTTGCCGTCGGCTCGCTCGGTGATTTCCCTGGCAGTGAATTATTTTCATCCGGAAGACGAAAAGCCCGAAAAAACACCTGCCGGAAAAGTCGCCAAGTACGCTTATGGCAAAGATTATCATAAGGTGATCGAAAAAAAATTGAAGCGTTTATCGCGTTTTATCATGGAGATCAGCGGAAGCGGAGTCGAGGTGAAAAGTTATGTCGATACCGGGCCGGTGCTTGAAAAAGCATTTGCGGCTCAAGGGGGTTTGGGATTTTTTGGGAAAAATACCAATATCATCACTCGGAATTATGGCTCCTGGGTATTTTTGGCGAGTCTTTTGACAAATCTTGAACTCGTGGCGGATGAGCCGCACACGGGTTCCTGCGGTTCTTGCCGGATCTGCTTGGACGCTTGCCCGACCGAGGCGCTTTTGGGCAATTATCAGATGGACGCGACGAAATGCATTTCGTATTTAACGATTGAGGACAAAACGCCCGCTGTGGCGCATAATCACGCGTCTTCGAAGACAGGCGAATGGATTTTTGGGTGTGATATTTGCCAGGATGTTTGTCCTTATAATTTTAGAGCCAAGACCACGCGGCATGCCGAGCTTTATCCGGATAAGAAAGCGGGAACTTGGTTAAGCGTGGAAAAAATTAATTCGATGAATCAGGAAGAGTTTCAGGAAAGTTTTCAGGGGAGTCCCGTGAAGCGACCCAAGCTGACGGGGATGAGGAGAAATACAGAGCTCTTAAAGAGCTTATAAAACGTCGGCAATTTTTCTTTTAAAACGATTCTCCACGGCACAGAAGGTCTCCAGCCTTTCCAAGGGGTTTGATCCAGATAGTCAAAAAAAAGCTTCTTGTCTTGATGCTTGCTGTAATAAGACCAGGGTTTCCGCGAGTGCGTGTAGTGGGCAATATAAGCTTCCGGGAAAGAGTCGTGACTTGATTGACGATTCCAGCGCGGATCAAGCTCAGCCCAGCGCTCGTAGAAGAAAGCGTTGAAAACGTCCTGATCGCAATACTGGATGTCCTTCGAATGTTCTGCGATAAATCGCTTTGCCTCCTTCATAAAATCTGTGCGCTCAAAGCGGGTAAAATCAATGAGCATGACGCCGCTATTAAAATATTTATGGTTTTGTGTATTACCAATATTTTTGGCGTAGGGCATCCCCAGCGGCATCCAGGGCAAACGCGTATCCTGCGCGGCCGCCAAGCATGCCCCCTTCATGTCCGTGTCCCATAGCAAGCGAAGATCCTTTAAGACCAGCGTGTCGGCGTCGATCCAGAGGAGTTTATCGACGCCAGGGATCATTTCCAGAAGATGAATTTTGGCGTAAGCCATTTGCCGGGTGTGGACACAGGCAGGGTATTTTTTAAGAGTAGCGACTCGAATAGGAAGCCACTGAATGTCGAGTTTGCCTTTGGTCCATGCCTGAATATTTTTTCGAGTGGAAGAAGAAATGCCCGAGTAAATAACGTGGACAGTCCAAGGGCTGGGATCCGTTTTGTGGGATAGGATGGATTGGAGCAGCGCTTTTAAGCCGGGAAGATACTTTTTGTCCGAGCAGGTTGAGAGTTGCATGGCGTTTGGATAATTATAGCAAGAATTTTTTATCGTACGATGAATATTAATGCGGGTGGTAAAATCAGGCCATGCGACGAACTGTTTATCTAGACAATCATTCTACGACACCTATGGATCCGCGCGTGTTCCGCGCGATGAAGCCTTATTTTCAGGAGAAGTTCGGAAACGCGGCGAGCCTGACGCATTTTTTTGGGGCGGAGGCCGAGAAAGCGGTCGAGAAAGCTCGCGGGGAAATCGCATCCTTCATCGGAGCCCAGTCCAAAGAAATTATTTTTACCAGCGGCGCGACTGAATCCAACAATCTCGCGATCAAAGGGATCGCCGAAGCGTATCGCGAAAAGGGCAATCACATCATCACCACCGCCATTGAGCACAAATCGGTGCTCGACCCCTGCAAACGTCTGGCGCTATCCGGGTTTAAAATCACGTCTTTGGGCGTTGACCGCCAGGGGCGCATCCATCTCAATGATTTAAAAAAAGCGATTCAGAAAAAGACGATTTTAATTTCCGTTCAAATCGCCAACAATGAGATTGGGGTGATTCAGCCGGTGGCTGAGATAGGAAAGATCGCCGCCGCTCGAGGGATTTTATTTCACGCGGACGCCGCGCAGGCGCTGGGAAAAATTCCGATCGATGTGCGAAGAATGGGAATCGATCTTTTGTCGCTCAGCGCGCATAAAAATTATGGCGCCAAAGGCATTGGAGCGCTGTTTCTTCGAAAGGCCGTCAAAATGTTTCCGCAAATGGACGGCGGGGGACATGAAGGCGGATTTCGTTCCGGCACTTTGAATGTGCCCGGCATCGTGGGTTTTGGCGAAGCGTGCCGTCTCAGTCGAAAAATAATGAAAATGGAAACCCAGCGTATCAGCCAATTACGCGACAGACTCCAAAAAAATATTCTCAATAAAATCCCCGACGCGATGGTCAACGGTAGCCTCAAAAATCGTCTACCCAATAATCTGAACCTGACTTTTCCTGGGATTAATGCCAAAGACTTGATCGCTCGCTTAAAGGGCGTCGCTGTTTCTTCCGGTTCCGCCTGCACAGCGACCAGCATCGAGCCTTCCTATGTATTAAAGGCATTGGGCATTCCAGAAACTCTTCGTCATTCCTCGATTCGCTTCGGACTTGGGCGTTTTACCACCTCCCGCGATGTGGATGCCGCTGCCCAAGAAATCGTCCGGGCTATCCAAGTCTAAAATTAACGCCTCAGTAATATCCCTGTCATTTTCAGACCGTAATATTGGGCTATAAAAGTGAGGTTTCCCATGAAAAAAATTGAATGCGTGATTCGACCGGCAAGATTAGAGGATTTGGAACGGACACTTCGGGGGATAGGCGTTGGCGGCATGACGGTCTCAGAGGTGAAGGGTTTTGGCAAAGAACAGACCCGTCCCGACGAATACCTGTTTTTACCCAAAACCAAGGTTGAAATCTACTGCACCGACGAGGAAGTTTCAACCATTATTCAGGCTATTTGCGAAACCTGCTACAGCGGCAAGATCGGGGACGGCAAAATCATCGTTTTGCCTATTGAGGACATGATCCGGATCCGGACTTTTGAGCGAGGCCACGCGGCGGTTTAACCTGAGACTCTAGCAAGGAAATTTCAAGATTTAGAAAAATAGTTTTTACATGTAAATTAAATAAATACAACTAGTTATAATCATATAAGATCGGTTAATTTTTGCGATGCCATTGACAATGACTTGGCATGGCGTATACTTCTATTAAGATTTTAGAAAGCGCTTTTTTTGTTTAGTTAGTAAAGACATAATAAAAGAGGAGATTTCAAATGAAGACATTAACTTTAAATAGATTGAGTTCGGCGATGCTGGCAGTCATCATGACTCTCCAGCCTTTTGAAATGGGAGCTCTGGGCGGGGGAATTCATTCCGCCGCAGCCAGCGAGGTTGCTGAATCCCAAGACAAAAAACTCATGGCCGTTGCGACAGGAGCTGATACCACAGCTACCGTAGAGCATGCCAATGATGTCAATGCTCTAGTTGCATCCACTCCAACGCCTCGCGCTAATGCCAATGGCGAAAGTGTCAAAGAGTACGACACGCTTGGCCGTGTGACCAAAGAGACTTTTACTGACGGTTCTTACGAAACTTCGAATTATCGAAACGATTTTAAGAACACAGTTGACCATGCTTTTTACGATGCTTCTGGCCTCTTCTACGAAACTTGGAGATCGGACAACACCGATCCCCTGATTCTTCCGAGCATTATTTTTACGCCTCCTTTGGTATCCGGCACATCTGATAGAGCGGTGTATTATCCGGTGCAGGCTTACACGGATTCTCGCGGTACCGCGGGTCGCGGAACCATGCTCATCACCGCGTTGAACCAGATGCTCACCACCGTCAAAGCCAAAAATTTTGGCGATCCTTTTGGCGATCTTTTCGTGACAATTGACAGCTGGACGGCCACTACCGGTGGAGGAGTGAAAATTTCCGTACGCGCTGTTGATGTGCTCCATCATGCGGCCGACATCGTCCGTTCCTATGAATTTGACAGCGACCACAAACTCAAAAACTACACCGAAGAGCGTCGATTTGGCGATGCCAACAACACCGTTGATCATTATGTCTATGACGCCTCCGGCCTCTTCTATGATGTGTGGCGATCAGACAATTCCCATTCTATCTCGATCGCGCAAACGGTGATGCTATCCTCTGTCGTCAATAACTCTAGCCCTTACACGTATGATCTGAGGACCATCTATTACGATCCACCCTTTATGTATAACGTGATTAAAAATATTCCCAATCGTGGCGCGTTGCTCAGCGCGGCTATTAAGGACACTTTCAGCTTATTTCATAAGCCATTGATCTCTCATATGAGAGTTCAGGTCAAATCAGTTGCGATTTCTCCGGGGCCGGGCGCTATTCTTTCCATTGTGGTCGAAAATGACGACGAGAGCTATCGCAATTTATATCAATTTGATCAGTTTGGTCGCATGGCCAAGCGCTCCAATGCGGATGGAAGTTCGATTAGTTTCACCTATGCCGGTAGCAATAGCCAGGAGGCCTCCAAAGTCACTTATTTCACCGCGACGGGCAAGAAGAGCTTTGAAGTCACGCGAGCTCACGTGGCCGCGGCCTTGAAAGACATGGCGGGAGTCACCAGCGACGAAGAGATCAATAAACTTCTTTTGAGCGGTCAGAACATCACCCAAATCCGAGCCGCCGTTCTCAAGAGAGCCGAGAGAAAAGATGCCATCAAGGCTTATTATCAGAGTCTCCTGGGTCGCGCCGCTACAGAAGCAGAGATTAATTCTTGGGCTGCCAAAAACCTTCCCTTGACTCATATCAAGGCAGGCATTCAGGTTCTGGCGCGTAAAAAGACTTAAAAGCGCACTTTTCACCTCCAACTAGATAGTCCAGAGTTTCTTGTGATATAATAACCCTTCTTTGAAGGGGGATGAGATGTCGTTATCACAAGACGAAATACTTCGTTATAGCCGTCATTTAATCATGCCCGAAGTGGGTGTAGAAGGCCAAGAGAAGCTCAAGGCTGCTAAGGTGCTCATGATTGGTACCGGCGGGCTCGGGTCTCCGGCGGCGCTTTATCTGGCCGCAGCGGGGGTAGGTGCTCTGGGACTGGTCGACTTTGATGTGGTCGATTTTTCCAATCTTCAGCGCCAAATCATTCATAGCACCAGCAGTGTCAATAAGCCCAAGGTTGACTCGGCTAAGGAGCGTCTCTTAGAAATCAACCCCAACGTGAAAGTGGTTACCTATAATGAGCGCCTGACCAAGGACAATGTCATGCGCCTTCTTAAGGACTACGACATGGTGCTCGATGGCACGGATAATTTCCAGACACGATACCTCGTCAATGACGCCTGCGTGTTCGCCAAAAAACCTTTCTTTTATGGAAGTATTTTCCGTTTTGACGGGCAGGCAACTGTTTTTTATCCGGGCAAGGGTCCTTGCTATCGCTGCCTTTTTGCGGAACCGCCTCCACCTGGCATGGTTCCTAGCTGCGCCGAAGGCGGCGTGCTCGGGATTCTCCCGGGAGTGATTGGCGTGATTCAAGCAACCGAAGTCGTGAAATTGATTATCGGCAAAGGCGATCTTTTGATTGGCCGCCTCATGCTGTATGACGCGCTTAAAATGAGTTTTCGCGAAGTGAAATTTCGCCGCAATCCCAAATGCCCGGTTTGCGGAGACAACCCCACCATCACTCAGCTGATCGATTATGACGCGTTTTGCGGCATTACGCGCGGCGAAGAAAAGAAAACCAACGGAGCGGCTATGGGCATTGAAGAAATCAGCGCCAAAGAATTAAAAAGCTGGATGGATCAGAAAAAGAAATTTGTTTTGATCGATGTGCGGGAGCCCAATGAATTTCAAATCAATCGCATTCCGGGCGCGAAGTTGATTCCTCTGGGGAATATTCCGGAGCGCGTGCATGAATTGGACTCCGCCGATGAAATTGTCGTCCAGTGTCATTTCGGCGGCCGCAGCGCTAAAGCGGCGGATTTTTTAGGGAAGATGGGATTTAAAAAAGTCAAAAACCTGGCCGGCGGCATTGACGCCTGGTCCCAGGATGTTGATCCCAGCTGTCCGCGGTACTAAACTCAATGGCGCTGATTCAGCCGGGCGAATACCAGGACCGGTTTGAAAAATTAGAAGCGGCCTTTAAAGGCGCCAAACGCCTGATTGTTCTGACGCATGACAATCCCGACCCGGACTCTGTCTCCAGCGCGTTCACACTTGCCTACGTCGCCAAAAATCGTTTTAAAATCCCAAGCTCCGTCAAATACGGCGGCATTGTAGGCCGCGCCGAAAATCGCGCAATGATTCGCGTGCTGGGTCTTCGCATGAAGCCTCTCGTGGAAGAAGATTTCAAAGAGGGGACAGAGTTTGCCCTCGTCGACATGCAGCCCAAGACCGGCAACAATTCTTTTCCTAAAAATCGCAAACCCCTGATCGTCATCGATCATCATCCTTTAAGAAAAACAACCAAGGCGGATTATTTGGATATTCGCACCGAATACGGCGCGACTGCGACGATTTTGACCGAATATCTGATCGCCAGCGGCTTGGAAATTCCCTCTCAACTGGCGACGGCGCTGTCGTACGGCATCAGCTCCGAGACTCAAGATTTGGGTCGCGAAGCCCGCGAAAAAGACATCGAAGCGTATCTAGCGCTTTTTCCGCTCAGCAATAAAAAATTGCTGGCAAATATCGAACACCCGAAATTATCGCGGGAACATTTTATTACCTTAAATCGTGCGTTGCATCACAGCCTCATTTACAAAAATGCGATCGCCACGACTCTCGGAGAAATTTCCAATCCTGATTTTGTGCCGTTCACCGCGGATTTTCTTTTGAGACTCGAACGCATGAGCTGGGCGATTTGTTTGGGACGCTATCACGGAAAAATTATCATTTCGATTCGCACGACCAACGCCAAAGGAGAAGCCGGGCGCTTTTTACGGAGTCTCATCGGAAAAAAAGGGACGGCCGGCGGTCATGGCATGATCGCGGGCGGCCAGGTGCCTTGCAAAGACAAGGAAGATGAGGCCTGCACCAAGATTGAAGATGAAATTGTTCAAGATTTTTTGAAGAAATTAGGGTATAAAGATGCAGGTGGGATGACACCCTTGTTAACACCTGAATCGATACACGACTAAAAGGAGACCATGTCAAATTTTTTTGAAAGTGAGAGTTTTGTATTTCCCGCGCAAGTCCGTCAGGATGTGGCCAGCCGTCTGGAAAAAACAAAAAAGATCAAAAGTTTGGAATTTTATTTAAAGGGAGAGGCGCTGGAGGGGGCAAAGAATTTTTCGGACGCTTTATTTATTTTAAAACAACGCGGCGCTAAAATTTCCCATGAAGTGGTCATTAAACTCAGTTTCCCAAAACATATTTCGCGCGAGGGAGTGTTGGCGCTCGTCGAAAATATGCCCAAAGCCAGAAATGGCTCGCTCAAAGTGCGAGTGGAAATCGATTAAATAGAAGGGATAGGATCCGATGAATATTCATTTGAACGTTTCCAAAAATTCTTTCAAAAAAACGGAGCTTGTCGGGCTTTTTTTCTTCGACGGTTCTTTCACCGCCTCCGCGCACGGACTCGATAAGAATAAATTTAATGCCAAATGTGGCGAGGCGTTTCTAGTGCCGGCTTCGT
This sequence comes from Candidatus Omnitrophota bacterium, assembly GCA_023247915.1. GTDB lineage: Bacteria > Omnitrophota > Gorgyraeia > 2-02-FULL-51-18 > 2-02-FULL-51-18 > JAHFFN01. The sequence continues at coordinate 33,935 of JAHFFN010000006.1, read as the reverse complement.
CCAAGGGTGGGGAAACGACATTTCTTTTAGGACTTGGGAAACAAGAGAAGTCTACGCTTCAGGGCGTACGCCGTTCGGCCGCGCGTTTTTTGGCTCAGGCCAAAACGATGAAAGCCAAGACCGTACGCTTGAATATTGACGGCGCCTTGGAAAAGTACTCTGCCGAAGAAGTGATTGGCGCGGTGGTTGAGGGTCTGCGTCTTTCCAATTATCAATTTACGAAATATAAATCAAAACCCGCTCCAGCCACGGGCGTCGAATCTGTCGAAATTTTTTCAAAGAAAGCCGACGCTAAGAGCGCCGCTATTGCTTTTAAGGAAGCGGAGATTATCGCGCAGGGCGTTTATTTCACGCGGGACATCGCTAATGAACCGCCCAATGTGATGACGCCGGCGTATTTGGCCAATGCCGCTAAAAGCATGGCTGCCAAAAATAATTTAACCTGCAAAGTTTTGGGTTTGGCGGAAATCAAGCGTTTAGGAATGGGTGGTGTGCTCGGGGTGTCTGTGGGCTCTGCCAATGAACCGCGCTTTGTTATTTTGGAGAATAAAGTAAAGAGTTCTCAAAAGCCGATTGTGCTTGTCGGAAAAGGGGTCACGTTTGATACTGGTGGTATTTCCATCAAGCCCTCCAATGACATGGATAAAATGAAATTTGATATGTGTGGTGCCGCGGCGGTGATGGGAGCGATGAAGGTGATCGCAAATCTCAAACTTCCCGTCAAAGTGATTGGCATTACACCGCTAGTCGAAAATATGCCGGGCGGAAAAGCGCAAAGGCCGGGAGATATTATTCGTTGTTTAAATGGAAAAACTGTCGAAGTATTGAATACCGATGCCGAAGGGCGTTTGATTTTGGCGGACGCGCTCGCATACGCCAAACGCTTTAATCCGCGGGTGCTCGTGGACATCGCGACACTCACCGGCGCGTGCTCGGCGACTTTTTCGAATCTGGCGATTGGGCTCATGAGCACCGACGAAGAACTGACCAAGCGCATCGAAGATGCCGGAAATAAAACCGGCGAGCGTTGCTGGGAATTACCGCTCTGGGACGAATATTTTGATTTGATCAAAGCCACGTACGCAGACATTCAAAATATCAGCAAAAAATACGCGGGCACGATTACGGCCGGTATGTTTTTGAAAGAATTCGCCGATCACACCAAGACATGGGCGCATCTGGATATCGCCGGAACCGCTTGGAATGAAAGTGGCCCTCAGCCTTTATCCCCGATTGGAGCCACCGGCGTTGGTGTCCGGTTATTTGTGGAACTGGTCAAAAGTTACAAAGGAAAATAGCGTTTAGCGGATAGCGTGTAGCGTATAGGAAGAATAATTTTTTTCTATGTTAAACGCTATCCGCTAAACGCTCTACGCTAAAACTATGAATGCTGTTAGCTTTGAAAAGCATGGCGGTCCTGAAGTCTTAAAGTACGGGGAATTCAAAGACCCTGTCGCCGGATCCCATGAGGTGTTGATTGGCGTGAAAGCTTGCGCGCTCAATCATTTGGATATCTGGGCTCGGCAGGGACTCCCTGGTATTTCCATCCCGATGCCGCATATTTCCGGCTGTGACGTTTCCGGCGTTATCCTTGAAATCGGCAAAGACGTCAAACGTTTTAAAAAAGGCGACCGGGTGCTGGTGTCTCCTGGACAACTCCCACCACATATTTCCGAAGGTTTTGAAGGCCGCGACAGCTACTCTCCCGAATTTCATATTTTAGGTTTGCAAATCCAAGGTGGTTACGCTGAAAAAGTGGCGGTGCCGGAGCGTTTTGTGATCCCGGTTTCCGATCGTTATAGTTTTGAAGAGTGGGCGGCGTTGCCATTGGCGGGGCTTACCGCGTATCACATGCTTGTGACTCGCGCGCAAATTCGCTCAGGAGAAACGGTTTTGGTTCACGCGGCCGGCTCCGGCATCGGAAGCTACGCGATTCAGATCGCCAAATCTTTAGGCGCGACGGTTTTCACGACGGTGGGGGATGAGGGGAAAGCGGCGCGCGCCAAAAAACTTGGAGCTGATCAGGTGATTTTTTATAAAACCCAGGATTTTTCCGAAGAAGTCAAAAAACTGACCGGTGGCCGGGGCGTGGACTTGATTTTCGAGCATATCGGCCCTGAAGTCTGGCAAAAAAATATGCTTTCGCTGGCGCGCGGGGGAAGGCTTGTCACCTGCGGCTCGACCTCCGGGCCCAAAGTGGAGCTTGAGCTCCGGCCTTTCTTTGCCAAACAGCTAAGTGTGCTCGGCTCTTACATGGGCAGCTTCGCGGAACTCCTCAAAGTTGTGGATCTGGCCGAAAAAGGCGTTCTCGCTCCGGTGATCGACCAGATATTTTCTCTCAAAGAGGCCTCCCAAGCCCAACGCCGTATGGAATCCCGCCAAAACTTCGGCAAGATCATCCTTAAAGTTTGATAGGTTGGCTCTCTGCTAACAAACTAACGTCCCGACTGTAGTGCAGACTTCAGTCTGCCAAATCACATTGCTTGCACATCCTCTCGAATCGGATTCCTCGATAACAGCTACCAGGTAGACAAAAGTAGGTCAGGTTTAAACCTGACCTACTTTTGTCTGGGGAACCCCATCGCCAATGAATAAGGTGTTTCTGGGCATTTTGAATTCTATCTGAATTACGCAAACTGAAGTTTGCGCTACCCTTCACCGTGGGATTTGTTAGCAATAACCAAGAATTATGCTTCTTTTAGGGTCAAGATAAGAGGGTAAGGGCGTGCTTTTTCTTTTGAATTTTTAGGAGGTTTATTGATATACTACCAAGCTGACTATTTATAGACAAAACGTAAGGATGGAACAGTGAGTATTCCCGGAAGACCTGTAAAGCAAGGGCTTTACGACCCGAGTTTTGAAAAAGACGCTTGTGGTGTTGGGTTTGTCGTTAACATTAAAGGCAAAAAATCCCATCAGATTGTCCAACAAGCGCTGACCGTTCTTTTGAATCTCCGTCATCGCGGCGCCTGTGGTTGCGAAACCAATACCGGCGACGGAGCGGGCATTCTCCTTCAAATTCCCCACACATTTTTATTGGAGGCCTGCAAAGGCCTTAGCATCCCATTGCCTGAGCCTGGGCATTACGGCGTCGGCATGCTTTTTCTTCCTCCGGATGCCTCCCAGCGCAAGCGTTGTGAAAAAATTGTTGAAGACATCGTCAAGCAAGAGGGAGAGACATTTTTAGGATGGCGAACGGTGCCGACCATCAATACTTCCATGGGTCCTACCGCGAAAGCCAGCGAACCCTTTTTGCGCCAATTGTTTATCGGACGCTCTTCCAAGACTTTAGACGAAGCCGCGTTTGAACGTAAACTGTATGTGATCCGCCGCCGTGCGGAAAACGCGATCCGTTATTCGGATGTGAAGGGCGGAGATTACTTTTATGTCCCCAGTCTTTCCAGCCGCATCATTGTCTATAAAGGAATGTTGATGTCGGAGCAGGTCGAAGCTTTCTATCCGGAGTTGGCCGATCCCGCTCTGGAAAGCGCTTTGGCACTGGTGCATTCCCGTTTCTCCACCAACACTTTTCCTAGCTGGGATCGCGCTCATCCGTACCGTTATGTCGCGCACAATGGCGAAATCAACACGCTTCGCGGCAATGTGAATTGGATGCACGCGCGTCAAGCAATGTGCGAGTCCGGTTTATTTAAGGAAAGCATCAAAAAAGTTCTTCCCGTGATCGCGCCGGACGGCAGTGACTCGGCAATGTTTGACAATGTGTTGGAGTTTTTGGTGCTGGGCGGCCGTTCGCTTCCGCACGCGGTGATGATGATGATTCCGGAGCCTTGGAGCAATCACGAGTCCATGAGCGACGACAAAAAAGCTTTTTATGAATATCATAGCTCTCTCATGGAGCCGTGGGATGGGCCGGCTTCGATCGCGTTTACCGATGGCACGAGAATCGGCGCTATCTTGGATCGCAATGGTTTGAGACCTTCCCGTTATTATGTGACTAAAGATGATTTGGTGGTGATGGCCTCGGAAGTTGGCGTGTTGGATTTGCCGCCAGATCGGATTTTAGAAAAAGGCCGTTTACAACCGGGACGCATGTTTTTGGTGGATACCAAAGAAGGTCGCATCGTCGCGGATGAAGAAATCAAAAATAAAATTATCAAAGAACATCCGTATCGCCAATGGCTCAATGAAAATCTGGTGCCGTTGGAAAGTTTGCCGGATGCGCCGCATGTGCATGAGCCCGATCACAAAACCGTCTTGCTTCGCCAACAAGCGTTTGGTTATTCTTTTGAAGATGTCAGAATTTTAATGGCGCCTCTGGGTCAAAACGGCGTCGAAGCCGTCGGCTCCATGGGAACCGACACGCCGCTGGCGGTGTTGTCTGACAAGCCTCAGCTTCTTTATAATTATTTTAGCCAGCTTTTCGCCCAGGTGACCAATCCTCCGATTGATTGTATTCGCGAAGAAATTGTGACCTCGACCGAGACCACCGTCGGCCCCGAGCGTAATCTTTTAGATCCCACGGCGGAGAGTTGCCGCCAAATTAAATTAAAAAGTCCTATTCTAACCAATGAAGAATTTGAAAAATTGCGTCACATCGATGACCCGCATTTCAAATCAGTAACACTGCCGATTTTGTACAAAGTGTCGGGCGGCGGCAAAGCGTTGGAAGCGGCACTCGAAGAATTATTTGAAAATGCCAGCCACGCGATCAAAGAGGGTGTGAATATTTTGGTTCTTTCCGATCGCGGCGTGAGTCATGACCTGGCGGCCATTCCGGCGCTGTTGGCGGTGGCCGGGCTTCATCATCATTTGATCCGCGAAGGCACACGCACGCGCGTAGGTCTGGTGCTGGAATCGGGCGAACCGCGGGAGGTGCATCACTTTGCGCTTCTGATCGGTTACGGCGTCGGCGCGGTCAATCCTTATCTGGCTTTTGAAACGCTGGATGACATGATTCATGAAGGCATTTTAAAAAATATCGATCATAAAACCGCTGTCAAAAATTTTGCCAAAGGCATTGCCAAGGGTGTGGTGAAAACCATGTCCAAGATGGGTATTTCAACGATACAAAGTTATCGCGGCGCGCAGATTTTTGAGGCCACCGGTTTAAATCAAAAACTGATCGACCGGTATTTTACATGGACTTCTTCGCGCATCAGCGGCGTGGGCATTGAAGAACTCGCGCGTGAAGTGGAGCTTCGTCATCGCCACGCGTTTCCGGATCGCCGTGTGAATGGTGCGACGCTGGATCCGGGCGGCCAATACCAGTGGAGAAAAGACGGCGAGTATCATCTGTTTAATCCCGAGACGATTCATAAACTGCAATTGTCCACACGGACTAAAAATTATAAAGTTTTTAAAGAATATTCCGAGGCGGTGAATAGCCAAGCCAAACATCACTGCACCCTGCGCGGACTTTTGGAATTTAATAAATTTGTTCACAACCCGATTCCCATCGAGCAAGTAGAACCGGTGTCGGAAATTGTGAAGCGCTTTAAAACAGGCGCCATGTCTTACGGCTCTATCAGCAAGGAAGCGCATGAAAGTCTCGCGGTCGCCATGAACCGCATCGGCGGAAAATCCAACACCGGCGAAGGCGGCGAAGATCCCGCTCGCTTTATAAAGGAAGCTAACGGCGATTCAAAGAACAGCGCGATCAAGCAGGTTGCTTCCGGACGCTTCGGTGTGACGAGTCAATATTTGGTCAGCGCGCGTGAAATTCAGATCAAAATGGCGCAAGGCGCCAAGCCCGGCGAGGGCGGTCAGCTTCCCGGCGGCAAAGTGTATCCGTGGATCGCGAAAGTCCGTTTTTCAACACCGGGCGTGGGACTTATTTCTCCGCCGCCGCATCACGATATTTATTCCATCGAAGATTTAGCGGAGTTGATTCATGATTTGAAAAACGCCAATCATCAGGCGCGCATCAGTGTGAAACTGGTTTCGGAAGTGGGTGTCGGCACCATCGCGGCTGGCGTGGCTAAAGCGCATGCGGATGTGGTGTTGATCAGCGGCTTTGATGGCGGCACCGGCGCGTCTCCGCTATCCAGCATCAAGCACGCGGGCATTCCTTGGGAATTAGGACTGGCGGAAACGCATCAAACGCTGGTGCTCAATAATTTGCGTAGCCGTATCGTGGTCGAGACCGATGGACAGTTAAAAACTGGTCGTGATGTCGCTATCGCGGCGCTTTTGGGTGCCGAAGAATTTGGATTTTCAACCTCGCCGCTAGTGGCGCTGGGTTGCATCATGATGCGCGTGTGTCATCTCAACACTTGCCCGGTGGGTGTCGCGACTCAGGATCCTGAACTTCGCAAACGTTTTACCGGTGACCCCGAACATGTCGTTAATTTTATGTATTTCATCGCCGAAGAACTTCGCGAAATCATGGCACAGCTTGGTTTTAAGAATATGAATGAAATGATCGGCCGTGTCGATCGCTTGGATTCTAAAAAAGCGGTCGAACATTGGAAAGCGCGCGGCTTAGATTTCTCAAGCGTTTTGTATGAGCCCAAAGTTTCAAGCGACGTCGGGCGTTACGCGCAGATCAAACAGGATCATGGTCTTGAAAATGCGCTCGACAATCAAGTACTGCTTGATCTTTGCGAGCCGGCGTTGACCAAGGGCACTTCTGTTCATGCGGATCTAACGATTAAAAACACCAATCGCGTGGTGGGAACTATTTTGGGCAGTGAAGTGACGCGTCGTTACGGCGCTGAAGGACTTCCGGACAATACCATTCATCTGAAATTTACCGGATCCGCGGGTCAGAGTTTCGGTGCTTTTGTGCCGAACGGGATCACGCTGGAGCTCGAAGGCGATGCCAACGATTATGTGGGCAAGGGTCTGTCGGGCGGAAAAATCATTGTTTACCCGCATAAAAAATCCACGTTTAAAGCCGAGGAAAATATGATTATCGGCAATGTGGCGCTTTACGGCGCGACTCGTGGGGAAGCGTATATCCGCGGGATGGCCGGAGAGCGTTTTTGTGTTCGCAATAGCGGTGTGAATACGGTGGTCGAATCCATCGGCGATCATGGCTGTGAATACATGACCGGCGGCCGCGTGGTAGTGCTCGGGACGACGGGTCGCAATATTGCCGCGGGAATGTCCGGTGGCATCGCTTATATTTTGGATGTGGCGGGAAATTGCGCGGGTCATTGCAACAAACAAATGGTGGATTTAGAAAAAATTGAAAAACCGGCTGAAGCGGCGGAATTGCGCGGCATGATCGCGCATCACTTGGAATACACCGGAAGCGAGCGGGCTCGCCAGGTGTTAAATCTCTGGGAAGAAATGCTTCCAAAATTTGTGAAAGTCATCCCAAAAGATTATAAGCGCGTGCTCCAATCTTTAGAGCGCGTTCAAAGCGCGGGACTTACCGGCGAGCAAGCGATTATGGCGGCCTTTGAAGAAAATTCACGCGATACGGCTCGTATCGGGGGGAACTAGTGGGCAAGCCAACCGGTTTTAAAGAAATTAAAAGAGAAATTCCTACGGATCGTGCGCCGCTGGAGCGCATCAAAGACTGGAATGAATTTCATCATCACATGCCCGAAGCCAAGCTTCAAGAGCAGGGTGCGCGTTGCATGGATTGCGGCATTCCCTTTTGTCACAGCGGCAGTCTTTTGGCGGGAATGGCCTCCGGCTGTCCGATCAATAATTTAATTCCCGAATGGAATGACCTGGTTTACCGCGGACTCTGGCGTGAAGCGCTGGATCGTCTCCACAAAACAAATAATTTTCCTGAATTCACTGGTCGTGTTTGTCCCGCGCCTTGCGAAGGTTCTTGCGTGTTGGGGATCAATACTCCGGCGGTGACAATCAAAAATATTGAGCAGTCCATCATTGATAAAGGCTTTGAAGAAGGATGGGTGGTCGCGGAAGCTCCGGCGGTGCGCACCGGCAAAAAAGTCGCTGTCGTGGGGTCAGGGCCTGCGGGACTTTCGGCTGCCGCACAGCTCAATAAAGCGGGGCATCTGGTCACCGTTTTCGAGAGGGCGGATCGCATCGGCGGACTTTTGATGTACGGCATTCCCAATCCTAAGTTGGATAAAAAAATTGTTCAGCGTCGCGTGGATCTTTTGACCAAAGAAGGCGTCACTTTTGTGGTGAACACCGAAGTTGGAAAAAATTATGCGACGGAAAAGCTTTTAAAAGAATTTGATGCCGTGGTGCTTTGCGGCGGTGCGACCAAGCCGCGTGATTTGACGATTCCCGGCCGTGAGCTCAAAGGCATTCACTTCGCGATGGAATTTTTGCAGGGCAATACCCAGAGCGTGCTGAATGGTAAGCCGACCGAGAATTATATTTCCGCTAAAGACAAGCATGTGATTGTGATTGGCGGCGGAGATACCGGCACCGACTGTGTGGGTACGTCCATGCGACATGGCTGTAAGAGTTTGATTCAGCTTGAGATTCTGCCGAAGCCTCCGGAAGCGCGCGCCTCCGACAATCCTTGGCCGCAGTGGCCGAAGGTTTACAAGCTTGATTACGGCCAAGAAGAAGCCGCCGCGATGTTTGGAGCGGATCCGCGAAAATATTTGGTAACGGCCAAGCGTTTTGTCGGCGACGAAAAAGGTCAGGTCAAAGCGATTGAGATTGTTAATATCGAGTGGCAAAAAGACGCGCAAGGGCGTTTTGCTCCGAAAGAGGTGGCTGGTTCTGAAAAGACACTTCCCGCGGAACGTGTATTTCTGGCGATGGGATTTTTGGGCCCCGAAGACAAAATGCTTAAGGATTTGGGCGTTGAGCGCGATGAGCGTTCCAATGTCAAAGCCGATCATGGAAAATACACGACGAGCTTGAAGGGTGTTTTTGCCGCCGGAGACATGCGTCGCGGACAAAGTTTGATTGTATGGGCGATTAATGAAGGCCGCGGAGCCGCCCGCGCGGTGGATCAGTATTTGATGGGGTATACGGATTTACCGTAACCCACGTTGACAGCAATTTTAATTCCTGTTATTCTAAATTTTCCTTAAGGAGGAAACAATGGCAGACAAGGCAAATAAATACGCGGACAATGCCGCAGGCGCTTTTTTCGTCGACACTCAGTGCATCGACTGCGATTTGTGCCGTCAGACAGCACCCAACAATTTTGACAGAAATCAAAGCGGCGGTTATTCCTTTGTGAAGAAACAACCCACGACCCCTGAGGAAGAGGCTCTCTGCAAAGAAGCTAAAGAGGGTTGCCCGGTCGAGGCCATTGGATCTGACGGCGCTTAATTTTTTACTTTTTCAGTTTCAAAAAAGCCATGGTTCAAACGCCATGGCTTTTTTAACATAGGAAATAGCTATGAATGAAATTCAGGATGTCATTATCATCGGGTCTGGGCCGGCGGGATTTACGGCGGCAGTTTACGCGGCTCGCGCAAATCTAAAACCTCTTTTGTTTGAAGGGCTCGCCAAAGGCGGACAGCCTGGTGGACAGTTGATGCTCACCACCGAAGTCGAAAATTATCCCGGGTTTCCCAAAGGAATTATGGGGCCGGAGCTGATGGATCTTTTTCGCAAACAAGCCGAACGTTTTGGAACAATCCTACTTCAACAAGACGTTACGAGCGTCGATTTTTCAAAGCGCCCCTTTCGTGTTACTTCCGATGGAAAAGAGTATTCCGGGAAGTCCGTGATTATTGCGACCGGTGCTTCGGCCAATTGGCTTGGCATTCCCTCGGAAAAAGCCCTGCAGGGTTACGGCGTGTCCGCCTGCGCGACTTGTGATGGGTTTTTCTTTAAAGGAAAAGAAGTCATGGTGGTGGGCGGCGGAGATTCCGCTGTGGAAGAAGCGACTTTTTTGACCAAATTCGCGTCCAAAGTGACTCTCGTGCATCGTCGCGACGCGTTGCGTGCTTCCAAAATCATGCAGGATCGCGCGACGTCCAATCCGAAGATTGATTTTATTTGGGATTCTACGATCACGGAGATCAAAGATCCATCGCAGAAAAAAGTCACAAGCGTTGTTCTTAAGAATTTAAAAACAGGCGCCACCAGTGAACGCAAAACAGACGGTGTTTTTATGGCGATCGGCCACACCCCCAATTCCGAGCTTTTCAAAAATCAAATCGAACTCGACGCCAAAGGCTATATTTGCGTGACGGAGGGATCCAAGACCAGCGTTCCAGGCGTTTTTGCCTGCGGGGATGTGCAGGACTTTAAATACAGACAAGCGATCACCGCGGCCGGTTCGGGCTGCATGGCCGCTCTCGACGCTGAACGATTTTTAGAGGCGAGTCACGGGTGAAATTTTCATTCCCCTTTCGTAAAAAGAAAAAAGACACTCTTCCTAAAAGTTCTCTTCCCAAAATAAAAACCAAAACGATCCCCGGCGCCAAGTCGCTGAAATTAACCGAGGCTTTGAAACGTTTTGAATGTCCTCAAATCACCTTTATCGGAGAATCTTTTCCCGTTTTTTTAAAAAAAGGCTCCGCGTGTAATTTTACGGATGTGGATGGAAATCGTTATTTGGATCTGACGAGCGCTTTTGGGGTGGCCAGTCTGGGGCACTGCCATCCCACGATTCTCCAAGCCATCAAAAAACAATCAGCTGAGATGATTCATGGGATGGGAGACGTGCATCCCAATGAAGTGAAAGTGATGCTCGCTCAAAAACTCAGCGAAATCACTCCGGGAAATCTGAATCAGACGATTTTTTCTTCCACCGGTGCCGAGGCGGTCGAAACGGCGCTTAAAACAGCCGTGATGCATACCAAAAAAACGGGAGTCATCGCTTTTGAAGGGGCTTATCACGGTTTGGGTTATGGCGCACTTCAGGTGACGCATCGCGAAGATTTTAAAAAGCCGTTTCTTAAACAGCTTGGCGGATTTTCTTATTTCGCCCCATTTCCCGACACAAAAATTCATGGAAATAAAGCCACTCAAGTATCGATGAAGGCGGTGCAATCTCTCGTTAAGAAAGCCCGTCGTTCCAAGCACCCTGTCGGTGCGATTTTGATCGAGCCGATTCAGGGTCGCGGTGGGGTGATGGTGAGTCCTCCGGATTTTTTAAAAGCTCTCCGGGAATTTTGTGACAAAGAGCATCTGGTCTTAATCGCGGATGAGGTGTTTACTGGATTTGGACGCACCGGATCCATGTTCGCGATTGATAAAAGCGGGGTCGTGCCCGACTTGATGTGTTTAGGAAAGGGGATGGGTGGTGGATTTCCAATCTCGGCGTGTATTGGCAGCACGCGTGTCATGTATTCTTGGGGCACTTCCACGGGAGACGCGATTCATACCAGTACTTTTTTAGGAAATCCGCTGGGTTCGGCGGTAGCGCTGGCTGTGATCAAAGAAATTGAAGAACAAAAGTTAACGGATCGCTCAAAAAATTTGGGAGATTTTTTCCGGAAAGAACTTTGGAAGCTCAAAGAAAAATACCCACTCATCGCCGATATTCGCGGAGCGGGACTCATGATCGGAATGGAATTTTCCGAGATTTTCTATGGCGCCAAGACAAAAAAATTCATTCCCGCCACAGACAAAGCCCGGCGATTTATCGCGGAAGCCCTGAAGCACGGGATTATTCTCTTATCCTCCGGCCCGGGACACAATATTATTTCCATCACACCGCCGCTGATCATCTCCGAAAAAGAAATCAGTCATTGCGTGGGTGTGTTTGATAAGATCTTAAAAACCCTTTGACTTCATAACTCATTCATTTTACTCTGTTAGCATCTAACGAGAGAGGACAATGAAGCTAAGATCCACGTTCTTGTTGGGCATGTTGTTTTTATGTTTTTCTCCATCCATTTTGCTGGCGGATGTCTCATCCCGAGACAATGCCGGCTCCGAACAGTCCCGCCTCGAAAGAGACAAGATTTTTAAAGAACAAGAAAAATCAGCTGAAGCCCAAAAAACTCCTGAAATCAAGATGACGGAAAAAGAAGAGCCGCCCGCCGCTCCTTCCGGGGAGACCTTTGTGATTAAGGAAGTGAAATTTTTGGGCAATCTCTCGATTCCCAGTAAAGAGCTTGAGCCTTTTGTCCAAGATTTGATCGGGCGCCCCATCACGCTTTCAGAAATTGACGCGGCTGTTTCTAAAATCAAAGAGCATTACCGTTCCAAAGGCTTTGTCGCCGTCTACGCGTTTGTGCCCGCCCAGCAAATATTAACCGGCACTTTAAAAATCGATATTATGGAAGGCCGTGTCGGGGAAGTAAAAATAACGGGGGAAAGACGTTGGTTTGGCCAAGATATGCTGAAAAAAATGTTTCGCATGAAGCCCGGAGAAATTTTAACTTACAACGGCTTGCGCCGAGACTTGGCGGTACTTGGTAAAAACCGTGACTTAGAACCCAAAGCAGTGCTCGAGCCGGGTTCCCAACCTGGGACAACGAACGCGGTGGTGGAAGTGAAGGAGAAGTTTCCTTTTCATATTTCCGGAGATATTAATAATTCTGGCTCTAAAAATACGGGGCTTGAGCGTTATGGATTGACGGCGGAGCACACCAATGTCACCGGACACATGGACGATCTGACAACAACGGTTCAGTATGGCCGTGATTCTCTTGCTTTGGGAGCTGCCTACGCGGTGCCTGTGATTCCGCAATGGGGCACAACGTTGGGTTATTCGTTTAGTTACACAGATATCGACGTGAAAGGGCCGTTTGCGCCGCTCTTGGTATCTGGTGACGCGATGTCTCACAGCGTTGATATTTTCCAACCCATCATGGAAACAGAGGATTGGAACATCACCTGGAAATTTGGTTTTGACTCTAAAAGTATCCAAAATTATCTTTTGGGCTTACCTTCCACACGCGACGAACTCCGTATTTTAAATACCGGACTCAATTTTGAAGAATCGGATGAGAAGGGAAAAACATTTTCATCTCACGAATTTGCTTATGGCATTCCTAATTTCTTGGGATCTTCGGATAAGGTAGAAATAGAGGCCTCGCGATTGGGAACGGGCGCGCAATTTTTTGTTTATCGCGGCTCCCTCACGCGTTTTCAAAAAATATCCGACGATATCTTAGTCACTTTGCGTACGAGTGTACAGAGCTCAAAGGATGCGTTGCCGCCGTCTGAGCAAATCAGTATTGGCGGCTCTAAAACCGTGCGTGGTTACCAGGAAGGGGAATATCTTGGGGACACCGGCGGTTATCTGGCGATGGACGCTTATTTCCCGCTTTATTTCTTACCGGAAGCTTGGCAATTACCCGGAGCTTCTGAAAGCGTCAGAAAACAGTTTCAAGCCGTTGTTTTCGCGGATTATGGCTATGCGGAGCTCGTAAGTCCGCTGGCGGGTGAAAAGAAGAATAGGGATTTGGCGGGTGTTGGTGTGGGTTTGCGTGCGCATTTGTATGACAAGTTTTATGGACGTGTGGAATACGCGTTTCCGGTCGGGGATCGCGCGCTGGATAACCGTAACGGTGCTTTTTATTTCACCGTTTCTTGCGAGTTTTTTTAAGAAGGGGACGCGGATGAAAAAAATCTTGAGCGCGTGGCTTGCCGGCTCGATATTTCTGATTCATAGCTTTGCGTTTGCGCCCGCCGCGTCGGCCAATCCTGTGTTTATTCGTACAGAAAATGGAAACATCCAGATTGAGATTCAGGGGAAGGTTTACAATATTTATTCCTCCGATCGATCCATTGGCGCTTTCAGTGATTTTAGTAATGCCGCCGATGAAACTATTAATTCTATCCAAACCTCTTCGGAGCATAGTGTTTTATTCCGGGTAGATGGTGGAAATCCTTCACAGATTCTTGGTGCCTTCAACGCCAACAGCCATGTTTTTCTTGTGAATCCCAACGGTATTTTATTTGGGCCGGGCTCGCAGGTGAATGCGCCCGCTCTTGTCGTTTCCGGACTGAATATTACCAATGAAAATTTCTTGTCTCAAAAATATTTATTTGAAGGATCTCGTCCCGGCGGCGGCTATGTATTAAATCAGGGAAATATCTCCGGAAAATATATTGCCCTTATTGGGAAAGCGGTCAGAAACGAAGGAACAATATCCGCTGAAGGCGGCAAGGCTGTCATGGCCGCCGGAGATCGCGTGACTTTATCCATTGACGGTGGTGGACTGGTGTCGGTCGCAATTGATCAGGCGGTATCCGCGCCGATTTATGATTTCCAGGGAAAGAAAATCAACGAGGCAATTGCCAATACAGGCACGATTGAAGCGACCGGCGGTAAAGTAGTTTTGAGCGCGAAGGCAGCAGAAGAAATATTTGATACCGTGATCAATCACACAGGAGTGATTCGCGCCAAATCCGTGACCAATAAAAACGGGGTGATTGAGCTTTTGGGTGGCGATGAGGGCGTTGTTCAAGTGACTGGTACTTTGGACGCGTCCGGCAAAGAAGCGGGTCAGAAGGGCGGCACCATTCATGTGTTGGGTGATAAAGTAGGGCTTTTCTCCGGAGCGTCTGTGGACGCCTCGGGCGATACTGGCGGTGGCACGGTTTTAGTGGGCGGCGATTATAAAGGAGAAAATTCTAAGATTCAAAATGCGGAGGCTGTGTATTTTGACAAGAATGCCTCGATTAAAGCGGACGCGCTTTCTAGCGGCCAAGGCGGTGAGGTGATCTTATGGTCGGATAATGTCACAAAAGCTTACGGATCTATATCCGCCAAAGGAGGCGCGCTGGGCGGGCCGGGCGGATTTGTGGAAACCTCCAGCAAAAATTATTTAAATGTAGAAGGTGCTCGCGTCATCGCGAAGCAATGGCTGTTAGATCCTTATGATGTGACGATTACCTCCGGCGCTTCCACCAACGGATCTTTTTCAGGGACTACGACCAAGACTTGGACGGCGACTGGGACTTCTACTATTTTAAATACGGACATCAACGCCAGTCTAATCGCGGGAACCAATGTGACAATCACTACGGCAGGCGCGGGTACTGACAACGGAGACATTACCGTCAACGGCGCGATCACAAAAACAGGGGCTAACGTCGACGCGACGCTTACACTGAATGCTACTCGCAACATCACTGTCAATCAGAACATCACCTCGACCACTGGCTCTGGCAAACTTCATGTTAATTTAACAGCCGGAGGTAATGATACTTTCAACGCCGCAGTTGCTACCAATGGCGGAAATTTTACCAGTGCAGGCGTCACTTTTGACAACACAGCCGCAGCCGGAACGATCACAACGGGTTCTGGTAATGTGACTATTTCTCATACCGGGGACATCACCACCGGAGCCGCGATCACTTCAGGCGGCAATGTGGCGATCAGCACATCCGGAGGAGATATCCTGATAACAAACGGCCCTGGGACTCCTGAAATTTCCGCAGGCGGCACGATTGCCATAACGGCGTCGGGCGATGACAAATCAATCGGCATTCAATCCGGCGCCAATGTGTATTCCACCGGCGGGACTCATACCTACACCGCTGATAAAATGGCGATTACCGGCACTATCACCGCTACCGGGCAGACGGTTATTCTAAAGCCCAATGAAGCCGGAGAAGCGATCAACATGACAACGCTTGCGACAAATTTGATAGGCGACACTTTGGAGCTTTCTGACGCAGAATTAGATCAGATTGACGCGGGAGCCCTCACCATTGGCAGTAACACGGCTGGCGCCATTTTATTTTCTGATGATTTCACACAAGGCGCAAAAAATATTGATTTGGTAACCAATACCACCATTAATGATAGCGGTAGCGGCGGCGCGGCAATCACGACTACCGGTAATTTGGTGCTTGCGGCTCAGACAGGCATTGGAACAACCGGAGCTTTTGATGTGGATACGCCCGTTGTGGCTAGTGCAACCACGGGCACGGGCGGAATTAGTTTGAATTTAAGGGATACCGATGCAGGTGGAGTTACTTTAACTTTGGCGGATGCTACTACTTCTGGAGACATTGTTTTGACCGGAACTGTCGGTGCTCAAACGCGCACCTATAGCAAGGTGGATACGAACAATGGAGCCATCACTATTACTTCTGCCGGTCACGGGGTGTTCACAGACATTCGATCGGATACGGGCGTTTCAGGAGCGCATGATATTACTTTGACAGGTACCACAGGGGATGTGACGTTAGGGGTAATTGAGTCGGATCACAATGTGTCCATTACAGCAAACGGCGGAGACATCGTGGATGGAAATGGAAACGCGGTAAATGTGACAACGCTAAACGTCGTTTTTGACACGGCTGCGGGTTATGATGTAGGAACTTCAACGGACTTTATCGAAGTCTCTGCGGGAACGGTCAATACCGCGGGTGTGACAGCCCCTGACCAGACTTTTATTTGTAACGGAAATAATTGTGACGCTCCTATGACGGATACGCATGAAGAAGCCGGTTTGGTGCTGGATGGAAACAGAATTACTGGCGGAGACAGTATCGATGAGCTTACTTCCGCGACCGTCGGCCTTTATCAGAATGAAGACGCACCAAGCTCTGACTCTTCAGAGGATGAAGAGGATAAAGATTCCCCAGAGACAATTAACCCCGAAACCGTGACTGAAACCGAAGCGGACGTAGAAACTTCCGACGCTGTCAGCCCTGACGTGAAGGTAGAAGCTAGAACCTTAAATCCTTGCGGCGTTTAACCTAAGAGCAAGTTCTAATCGAAGAAGCCTGTTCCATCGTAGAAATTTCCTGACCTAGCGCCTGGCGGGGATTTAAATTGCCAATCAAATCTCTTGGAATGTCCAGCGCTTGTCCTTCGCGCAGTGAAATGGTTTGGCCTGTCGTGATGGACATCACATCGATTACGCCTTCGCGCACGGCAAAGGAAGTCGTTGGACTATTTGCTTTCAGCGCCTGAACGCGTCCCCAAAATTGAGTACCGCGCGCCACGGCGACGGCTGTCGGCGTCTCCACTTTGAAAGTCGATTTTTTAGGAAGTTTATCCAGATTGAGAATGACATTTCCTTTTTGGATTTTGAGGCGCATGTCTTCCTTTTGAGTATCCGCCACCGAAATTTCACTTCCGGGTAAAATTCGGCTTCCCGCGAGATTATTTACGGAAATATCCAAAGTGCCATCGTCGCCAGTCACAAGTACGTCTTCTTTTTGACAGGTATCTCCGTCTTTGATGGAAATCGATTGGCCGCCTCGTAGAATGTGTGCGTCTCCCTGCACATGAGTGATGGTGACTTGGTCGACGTCGGCAAATGAAAGCGTTGTCGATAGCGTCAAAAGCGCCAGTGAAAGAGTTATCGCAAAAAAGTTCTTCTTCATTTTAAAAGCCTCCGCTTGATTAAAATTGATCTTTTTCCGTGGAACCTTTCATGCCTAGTGTATTGGACTGGCCTTGAGAGGCAATTTCGGTGACCGCATCAAAATAACCGGTTCCGACAAATTCTTGATGCTTGGTGGCTTCATAACCTGATTTTTCGGCGGTGAACTCCGCTTCTTGAAGCTTCGAATAAGCGGCCATGCCTTTTTCGCGGTACTCGCTGGCGAGTGTGAACATCGCGTAGTTCAGCGAATGGAAACCGGAAAGTGTCACAAATTGGAATTTGTAACCAAGTTTTCCCAGTTCTTTTTGGAATTGGGCGATGCCCGCGTCGTCGAGATTGGCTTTCCAATTGAAAGAGGGGGAGCAATTATAAGCCAAGAGTTTCCCCGGGTATTTTTTGTGAATTGTCTCGGCAAACTTCCGAGCCTGCTCAAGATTTGGCTTGGAAGTTTCAAACCACAAAAGATCCGCGTAAGGCGCGTAGGACAAGCCCCGGGCAATTGCTTGATCCAAGCCGGCTTTGACCTGATAAAAACCCTCATGCGTTCTTTGAGAGCCCTGGATAAAAGGTTTGTCGGCCGGATCGATGTCGCTAGTCAAAAGAGAAGCGCTGTCCGCGTCGGTGCGAGCAATTAAAATCGTATCCACTCCGGACACATCGGCCGCCAGACGAGCGGCGACAAGTTTGGTGATAAATTCACGGGTCGGTACCAGCACTTTTCCGCCGAGATGCCCGCATTTTTTAACCGAAGCCAGTTGATCCTCAAAATGAACTCCCGCGGCGCCATCCTCAATCATGAGTTTCATGATTTCAAACGCGTTCAAGGGTCCGCCAAATCCCGCTTCGGCATCCGCGACTAGCGGCGCCATCCAATAAGTGGAGTGATCTTCTTTTAAATGATGAATTTGATCCGCGCGCATCAGAGAATTGTTGATGCGTTTTAAAAGATAAGGAACGCTGTCGGAAGGGTAGAGGCTTTGGTCGGGGTACATGCGCAGAGAGTTGTTCATGTCCGCCGCGACCTGCCAACCGCTCACATAAATCGCTTTGAGTCCGGCTTTCACCTGCTGAATGGCCTGATTGCCGGTGATGGCACTTAAGACGTGGACATAGGATTCTTCATTCAAAAGTTTCCAGAGGCGATTGGCGCCCATTTTCCCGATCGAATATTCGCGATGCACGGTGCCTTTTAAGCGATACACATCTTCCGCGGAATAGGGACGCGTGACACCTTTCCAGCGCGGGGAATTTTTCCATTCGGAATTTAATTTGGTGATGAATTCAGCTTTTTCCATTCTTTCTCCTTTTAATCAATATGCTCGTAGGCCACCGATGTCAAAAAGTCAGGGCAGTCCTTGCTTACCGTGATTTCATAAAAAAGGGAGGCGGCTTTTTCAAATGGACCCGCCTTGAATTTTTCAGCTCCGACGGTTTCCCGAATTTTATGCAATTCCTGATCTAAAATATTTTTGATAAGCTCACGCGTGACAGTCATTTTGACGTCCAGCATGGAACCGTGACGCAGCCATTGCCAGGCTTGGGTGCGGGAGATTTCGGCGGTGGCGGCGTCTTCCATCAGGTTATAAAGAGGGACACAGCCAATGCCGCGAAGCCAGGATTCCAGATACAACACGCCGACATTGATATTGGTGCGGAGGCCTTTTTCAGTGATAGAGCCTTTGGGCACGACGAGCAAATCACTCGCCTGGGTTTTGACATCCACGCGTTTATTTTCAATTTGATTAGGACGTCCGCCCAAATGACGCTCGAAAATTTCCATCGCCGTTGGGATCAGTCCCGGATGCGCGACCCAGGTGCCGTCATGACCGGCGTTGGCCTCGCGCAATTTGTCCTGACGTACTTTTTCAAAAGCGATGTCGTTGGCCGCCGGATCGGATTTGAT
The DNA here is from genome assembly GCA_023247915.1 of Candidatus Omnitrophota bacterium. Taxonomy (GTDB): domain Bacteria; phylum Omnitrophota; class Gorgyraeia; order 2-02-FULL-51-18; family 2-02-FULL-51-18; genus JAHFFN01. The sequence goes on along the minus strand of JAHFFN010000006.1, from coordinate 14,921 downwards.
GGGAATTTGCGCGGCCATGCCGCCCATCGCGTGAATTTCACGCCGGTGGCAGGTCTGGATCAAGAGCTCCACATACGATTTTAAAAAAGGTTGAGTCATAGTGACTTCGGCGCGGTCGGGCAGTACAAAAGCCGCGTGATTTTTAAACTTTTTGATAAAACTAAAAATATAATCCCAGCGACCGCAATTTAGACCCGCGGAATGATCCCGAAGCTCATAAAGAATCTCATCCATTTCAAACGCGGCGAGAATCGTTTCGATGAGCACGGTGGCGCGTATGGTGCCGCGGGGGATGTCCAGCGTGTCTTGCGCGAGATTAAAGACATCATTCCAGAGCCGCGCTTCCAAGTGACTTTCCATTTTAGGAAGATAAAAGTAGGGACCGTTGCCTTTATCAATGAGAGTCTTGGCGTTATGAAAGAAAAAAAGTCCAAAATCAAACAGCGACGCCGAGACAGGCTTTCCATCGACGCAAAAATGTTTTTCGTGTAGATGCCAGCCGCGTGGTCGCACCATGAGCGTGGCGATTTTTTCTTTTAAGATGTACTGTTTACCTTCGGGGCTTTGAAAGGAAATGGTGCCGCGCACCGCGTCGCGTAGATTGAGTTGCCCTTGGATATTGTTAGCCCAGGTGGGCGTGTGAGAGTCCTCAAAATCGGCCATGAACACATTGGCACCGGAGTTTAAGGCGTTGACAATCATCTTGCGATCCACGGGGCCCGTGATCTCAACTTTTCTATTCAGAAGATCATGGGGGATGGAAGCCACTGTCCAGTCGCTTTCGCGGATCGAGCGTGTTTCTTCCAGAAAATCAGGAAAGCGGCCAGCGTTGATTTCTTCTTGGCGCAGTTTTCTTTTCTTTAAGAGTTCTTGGCGACGGCCTTCAAAACGCTCGGATAACAGGGTGACGAAGGAAATAGCTTCCGGGGTGAGAATTTGGGCAAATTCTCCGCCGGTGTCGCCTTTAATCTGTGTCGAATCAGTGGGTTTTAAGTTTTTCAACGATCTTGCAGCGACTCTGTTTATATCATAATATAACACTCCATGACGCATTCTCAAGCTCTAATCCTAGACAAAGAAATCCTTCAATTTATCAAAAATTATCAAGATAAAGACACGGCTCCTGACGCCGCTTTTCAAGCGTTGGCGCTTAAAATTTTTGAATATCAATTCGCCAATAACCTGCTTTACGCGCGTTTTTGCCGATTGGAGGGGAAAATGCCTGGAAAAATTTCAAATTGGAAAGAAATTCCGGCGATGCCGGCGGCGGGGTTTAAGGAGCTCATTCTTCGGTCTTTTCCCGCTAAACGAGTGGTTAAGATTTTTAAAACTAGCGGGACTACCGCTGAAAGGCGAGCGCCGTCCACCACCAAAGCGTCGGCGGACGTGTCCTCGCGATTCTCGCGAGGCACGCACTGGTTTGACACGATGAAATTGTATGAGGCGTCGATACTTCCGCCTTTTCGGAAATATCTTTTTCCGGACGGAAATGCCGAAAAATTGGATTATTTCTTTCTAATGAATTCTCCGAAAGACGCCCCCGAATCTTCATTATCTCACATGATGGGTCTTGTGAATCGGAGTTTTGCCAAAGGGCGTGGGTGCTTTTATTTTAAAAAGGGTGAACCGCGTTATGAAACACTCTTAAAAAATCTATCGGCATCCAAAAGAAAAGCCATTCTCTTGTCGACGGCTTTTTCACTCAAAGGATTTTTGGAATTTTTAAAAGCGCAAAAAGTGACGTTGAAACTCGCTCCCGGAAGCCGTTTGATGGAAACGGGGGGCTTTAAAGGAAGAACTAAAGAAATTTCAAAAAAGAAATTGATCGGCGAATGCACCCAAAGACTGGGCATCCCCGCCAGCCACTGTGTCAGCGAGTACGGCATGACAGAGCTTTCGAGCCAATTTTATGACACGACGCTTTGGAGTCAATACCAAAAGACAAAACAAAAATTATGCAAGGCGGGTCCAGCGTGGATTCGGGCGGTGGTGATCGATCCTAGAAGCGGGCGAGAAGCCACTCCGGGTCGTCGCGGACTTTTGAGATTTTTTGACCTGGCCAATCGTGGCTCGGTGATGGCGGTGCAAACCGAAGACATGGGAAGACGCGTGGGGGCTGGTTTTGAGCTTTTAGGACGTGCCAAAGGCTCTGAGATCCGTGGGTGTTCGCTCAATTATGAGGAATTTCTGGCGGGATGATCCCGCTTGAGAAAATGGGCTTCGGAGGCTAGAATAGGGCTCTATGAAAACCAAAGAGTTTCCCGAAAAAATCAAGCGTGCCAGCTGGGATGAGTATTTTCTGAACATCGCGGAAGTGGTCGCGAGCCGTTCGACCTGCGACCGCAAATTTGTGGGGGCTGTGATCGTCCGGGATAAGACAATTCTTTCGACCGGCTACAATGGCTCTATTCGCAAGCTCGAACACTGCGATGAAGCGGGACACATGATGGAAAATGATCATTGTGTCGCGACAATTCACGCGGAGGCCAATGCGATTCTACAAGCCGCCAAGAACGGCGTTTCCATCGATGGAGGGACGATTTATACGACGGCCAGCCCCTGCTGGAATTGTTTCAAGCTTATCGCCAACGCCGGCATCAAACGTATTTGCTATACCGAGTTTTACCGGGATGAACGCATTTTTGAAATTGCCAAAAAAGTCGGCATTGAGCTTGTTAAATTAGAATCCAAATCCGCTTAGCGCATGCCTCAAGAATCCTCGCTTTACCTAAAGCAAGTTGAGATCGGCCCGATGGAAAATTTTGTTTATTTTATCGGCGATAAAAAAACGCGCGAAGTTTTTGTGGTGGATCCGGCGTGGCAAGTGGATACCATTTTAAAAATCGCCAAAGAAGAGGATTTGAAAATCAAAGGCGCTTTGGTGAGCCATTATCATTTTGATCACACCAACGGTATCGGAGAGCTTTTGGAATCGATTTCATGCCCGATCTACGTGAATAAAAAAGACATTCCTTATTTGGATGTGGCTTCCGACGCGATCAAGGCCTCCGAAAACGGGATGAAGGTAAAAGCCGGCGACATTGAAATCGAAATGATTCATACGCCCGGCCACACGCCCGGTTCTCAGTGTTTTCATGTGTGCGATCACTTGGTGTCGGGAGACACGCTTTTTATCGGGGCTTGCGGGCGCACGGATTTGCCCGGCGGCGATCCCAAAGAACTTTATTATTCGCTGACGCAGAAGCTTATGAAGTTTGACGACAAGACCGTGTTGTGTCCGGGGCATAATTATTCCGACAAAGCGACCACGACGATGGGGCAGGAAAAAAAGACCAATCCCTATCTAATTTGTGACTCTCTTGATAACTTTTTACGTTTTCGTACAGGCGTTTCCGAAAGCCGTTAATATTAGATTGACGTGATTTCTAAGAACAGGTAAACTTCTAAAATCTTTATGACAAATCAAGCGCAAATTTCCAATCCAACCGATAAAAAAGTGAACTTTGAAGCCCTCGAAAAGACGGCTCTGACCATTCGCCGCGATGTGATCAAGATGCTCGGGATCGCGGGCTCCGGTCACCCCGGCGGCTCTTTATCCAGCACGGATATTTTGACAGTGCTGTATTTCCAAATTTTAAACCATGACCCTAAAAACCCCGCTTCGCCGGATCGCGACCGGGTGATTTTCTCTAAAGGGCATGGATGTCCTGCGCTTTATTCAGCGCTCGCGGAATCCGGTTATTTTGACCGGAAAATGCTTTTAACTTTGAGACAGCTGGGCAGTCCGCTTCAGGGGCATCCGGATCGTCGTCGTTTACCGGGCATTGATGCCTCGACCGGTTCTTTAGGGCAAGGACTTTCGGTGGCTATCGGTTGTGCGTTGGCCGCTCGTTTGGATAAAAAATCTTATAAAACTTACACCATTATCTCCGACGGTGAGCTCAATGAAGGCCAGATTTGGGAAGCGGCGGCTTTCGCGTCTTTTCGCAAGCTCGACAATATGGTGACGATTTTGGATTACAACAAATACCAGCTTTCCGGAGCTACCAAAGACATTTTAGACATGGAGCCGGTGGTGGATAAATGGAAAGCGTTTGGTTTTAAGACACGCGAGATTGACGGGCATTCGCTGCGTGAGATCTATGACGCGTTTGTTTGGGCTAATGGCGTCAAGGGCGCTCCCGCGATCATTATCGCGCACACCGTGAAGGGCAAAGGCGTGTCTTTCATGGAAAATGACAACAATTTTCATGGCGTGGCCAATACCAAAGACGAAACTGCCAGAGCGCTTCGCGAACTTGGTGAAAATGAAGCCGAGATTCAAAGAATTGTAGGGATGATTCAATGATTGAAAGAAAATTAGGCGCCGCTACACGGGATGCTTACGGCAAAGCGCTGTTAGATCTCGGCAAAGAAAATCCTCAGGTATTGGTGCTCGACGCGGATCTTTCCAAGTCGACGAGAACCGAGGCGTTTGGTAAAGCGTTTCCGGATCGTTTTATCGATATTGGGATTCAGGAAATGAATCTCGTTGGCATCGCTTCCGGTCTGGCTTCTTGCGGCAAGATTCCTTTTATCAGCTCCTTCGCGTGTTTTTTGATGTGCAAAGGCTATGAACAGCTTCGTGTGGGAGTGGCTTTTTCGGAACTCGGCGTGAAGGTGGTCACTTCTCATGGCGGGATCAGCGTGGGAGAAGACGGCGCGTCTCAGCAGTCCGTTGAAGATTTTGCGCTCGCTCTGACGCTTCCTAAATTTACCGTGATGGTGCCGTCGGATGAATTTTCGGCCAAAGCGTTGATTAAAAAATCCGCCACACATCCGGGGCCTGTTTACATTCGCACCGGCCGTTCCAAAGCGCCGATTATTTATAATGCGGATACCAAATTTGAAATCGGCAAGGGGATCAAGCTCCGTGACGGCAAGGATGTCACCTTGATCGGCACCGGCCTGATGGTTTTTGAAGCCTTGGAAGCCGCGGATATTTTGAAGCAAAAAGGCATTGAAGCTTCCGTGATTGACATTCATACCTTGAAACCTTTGGATCGCGAGCTTTTGTTGGCGGAAGCGCGTAAAACCAAGGCATTTGTGGTGGCCGAAGAACACTTGGTGTTCGGCGGGCTGGGCAGTGCGGTTTCGCAATTGGTTTCACAAAATTTCCCGATCCCCGTGGAATTTGTGGGCATCGAAGACACTTACGCCGAATCCGGCAAGCCGGAAGAGCTTTTAGAGAAATACGGTCTTACCTCCAAGCATATCGCTCAGGCCGCCGAAAAGGCGATTTCGCATAAATCAAAATAAGTAGGCGGGTTAAAAAAATCGGGGCGACAGGATTTGAACCTGCGACTTCTTGCTCCCAAAGCAAGCGCTCTAGCCAAGCTGAGCTACGCCCCGTGAGCCAAAATTCTATCAAGCTTATTCTCGACGCGCCAGCCTTTTCTCGTTTAAAGTAATGCTGAATTTGGCTATAATCAATCCTTTGGCTTTACTGTCCCCGTAGCTCAGTTGGATAGAGCAACGGTTTTCTAAACCGTGGGTCGCGTGTTCGAATCACGCCGGGGGCACCATTTTTTAGTTTATAATAATAGCGTGATTCGAAGTGAGACTTGGCGCCAATAATAAAGGGCGACTGCCAAAAAGGCAGTCGCCATCCATCGCCAAGTCGAGTGGCCGACCCGGAGCCGCACAAGACTCGACGACGGAGTCGTCGTGACTTGTAAGGCGTAGGGCGCCGAATCACCCTTTTACAGAAATTATCTTTTAAGGAAGGCACATTTGCGTAAAAAAGTATTTATTATTCTAGGCATTTTCTTTTTACTCGCCGTCTTCGGCGTGCTGGCGTTTTCTAAGAAGGCGCCGGGGCTGTTGAGGGCGGGGATTGAGAAGGCGCTTCAGAAAAATGTGCGCATTCAGGACATTGAGTATCATTTCCCTTCGCGTTTTATTCTGCATGGTTTTGAGGTAAAGGAAGCCGCTCCTTTTGAAGGGGAGACTTGTTTTTACGTCGAAGAGATTGAGCTCAAGGTGTCTCCCATGGCCTTGTCTAAAAGAGAGCTCATCATTGACGAATTGTCCGTTGAAAATGCCGATGTTGTCATTCGTCAGCGCCACGGCAAACTTTTCCACGCGCTTTCCAGCGCTTTGGCTCGAAACAAAAATCGCGGTGCCGCCGCTGGCTCCGACGCTCAGGAAGAAAGCGCCGCATCAGTCACTTCCGTTCCTCTGACGATTCGGCAATTTAATTTAAAAAATTCTAATTGTAGATACATGGATTACGACGCCCAAGAAGGCGGTTTTGTGTTCACTTTGGATCAGATTAATGCCGACATCCAAAATATCATGGTGCCGTTTTTGGATGAGGAGACTTCCTATCATTTGAGAGCGCGCTTGCTCCAGGGAAGAGACCAGCGGCCGGGCGAATTTAGCCTCTCCGGCTGGACGCGTTTTAAAGACAAAGACACCGACGCCACGTTTTCTTTAAAAAACCTGCACCTGCCGTATTTTCAACCTTATTATGCCAAGGTCACGCCGGCGATGATTCGGGAGGGAGAGCTTAATTCAAATGCCGTGATACGCATCGCCAGTAAAAAATTCATTGGAAATATTGATTTTGAGGTAGTAGGATTACTGTTCGAAACTTACGAGTCAGACAATCAGCTTTTTGGGCTGAAAGCCGAGGAGCTCTTGTCCTTTTTGAAAGATTCCTCCGGGCGCCTCAAATTTCCGATTTCTGTCGAATGGGACATGGCGGATCCCAATGTCAAAGTCAAAGATGTGATTCGCCGTTCCATTGAACGCTCTCTGAAAAGCACGATTTTGGGCAATGTGGGTAAGATTGTGCAGAAGGTGATTCAGAAGATAGGCGAGTCCGGCACCGACGGCGCCAAAGACGGCGTTGAGAATGTGGTGAAGACGATTAAGGATTTTTTGAAGTACTAGGTCATTAACATTTAATTATCGATTTTATGGTGGGCGTAGCTCAGCTGGTTAGAGCGCCTGATTGTGGTTCAGGAGGTCGCGGGTTCAAATCCCGTCGCCCACCCCAGATTTTTTCGTTTTGGAAGGTCATCTGCGGCGTTGCAAAAAGGTTTTCGCCTGCAGCGCTATTTCCATAGCGCCTCAGCGAAAACCTTTTTGCGCCTTGCATCTGACCTTCCAAAACGAAAAAATCTCCAGTGGGCGACGGGATTTGAACAGGAGCTTCGTCGCCCCGTGATATAAGTGACAGTCCAGTGGACTGTCACATCCATCGACGAAGCGGCTGCCCGACCCGGAACGAAGTAAGCTTGTCGACGGAGTCGACAAGACTTACGTAGTGGAGGGCGGCAAATCCCGTCGCCCAGGGTAACCAGGCCAAGCTCTTGCACCCCTTTTACCTCGCTATTAACTATCCAAAGTGCTAGGATAGTCCTCGGAAGCGTATCCTAAGGCGTTCACCGCTTATCTTTCGATCCTCACTTCCCTAATCTTCACAACATCCCAATCTTTCAATTCCGGGTAAAGCGCGCCACTTTTATAAAGGAAATTTATGCGAGAATATTTTAAGAGCGATAAAAAGAAGAGAGAAGAAGCTAAGCGAAAGAAAAAGGAAGAAAAGCGCAATAAAAAATTAGTTAAAAAAGAAGACGAATTGCCCTCTTCCGAGCCGGCTTCTGATTCTATGCCCACGGAGACCCTTTAATTCATGCCCAGTGAAACCCTGCAATACGATGTGTTGGCCGGCATGGAAGAATTTGTCGGAAAACAGCTCCCACTTCTAAAATCGGTGGAAGACAGCTGGCAGCCTAGCGATTTTTTACCGGAGACTAACTCCGAAAATTGGCATGACGGCATTGCCGATTTAAGAAAAAAAGCGGCCACTTTGTCCGACGAAGTCCTGGTTGTTTTGACGGGAAATATTGTCACGGAAGAGGCGCTCCCTTCTTATCAAACCTGGCTCAATCGCGTGCAAGGCCTTAAAGACGAAACCGGCGCCAGCCTCGCTTCGTGGGGTCGTTGGACTCGCGGTTGGACCGCCGAAGAAAAACGTCACGGCGATCTTTTAAGCAAATACCTTTATCTATCCGGCCGGGTGGACATGCACACCGTGGAAGTCACGGTTCAAAACTTGATCCGCAATGGTTTCGATTTGAAATCAGACAATGACCCCTACAAATCGATTGTCTACGCGTCCTTCCAGGAGCGAGCGACCAAAATTTCTCACGCTAACACCGGAATATTGGCAGAAAAATGTGGAGATTCCACATTGTCCAAGATGTGTGCCGCGATCGCCGGTGATGAAGCGCGCCATGAAGAAGCCTACAAACGCTTTTTTACTTTTGTTTTGAGCGGTGATCCCGATCGAGCCATGATTGCCTTTGCCTACATGATGAGAAAAAAAATCGCCATGCCCGCGCGCCTTATGTCCGACGGCACCGACCGGGATTTGTTCAGCCAGTTTGCTGTGGTCGCTCAGCGAAGCGGGGTTTACACGATTCGTGACTATGCCGACGTGATTCAGCACTTAGTGGACTATTGGCATATCGGTTCCTTTACCGGTCTTTCGGAAGAAGCGGAGCGTTCTCAGGAATATCTCTGCGGTTTGGCGCAAAGCTATTTGGCCAAGGCCGAAAGGGTGGAAGAGCTGATCTCCAATCTCCCCAAAGAACCCTTTTTGTGGATTTTTGACCGTTCCGTTTAAAGCCGATAAAACCTTCCTACATTCCTCAAAATTATTCGAAATCAAAGCCGCTTGGGGTGTATAATAGCTCAAATTTTAAAGGCATTTTTTAACAGGGGATTTTATGGGTAAGGACAAGATCTTTAAGAAAAAAAAGAAACTGATTCAGAATTTTACTTTCGGCAAGCAAACCGCCGCGGTTTTTGACGACATGCTGGATCGCTCGGTTCCTTTTTACCGGGAAATACAGCGTATGATCGGCGAGATCTCTTCTGATTTTGCCCAGAAAGGGACGCGGCTTTATGATTTAGGCTGTTCGACGGCCAATACCTTTATCATGATTGATTCCATGATTCCCAAAGAGGTCACTTTCGTTGGGGTGGATGATTCCAAAGAAATGCTGGCCAAGGCAAAAGAGAAAATGAAAAATGCCGGTCTTTCGCGGAAATCCGAACTCAAATATGTGGATCTCAACAAGCCGTTCAAGATCTCCAACGCGTCGGTGGTGATCATGAATCTGACACTGCAATTCATCCGTCCGTTGTACCGCGAACGTGTGATCCAAAGCGTTGCCAAGGGATTGAACGATGGGGGATGTCTCATCCTGGTCGAAAAAGTATTGAGTCCTAATTCCACGATTAACCGCCTTTTTATCAAGCATTACTACGAATACAAAGAACGCAACGGTTACAGTAAGACGGAGATCGCTCAAAAGAGGGAAGCCCTCGAAAATATTCTTGTGCCGTATCATTTTGATGAAAATCGCGAATTGCTCTTGGCCAACGGTTTTAAAGGCTGTGACATTTTCTTCCGCTGGTATAATTTTTGCGGCATCATCGCGCTGAAATGAAAAACTCCGAAACATTCACAGACAAGATTTTTTTACACTCCGGCAATTTCTTTTTTCGTTTTCGTAATTATTTGTTCCCGGTCGTGTACGTGCTTTTACTCGCGTTCACGAAGCCTCGAGTTTTTTCCGCTCAGCCCAGACTTAATTTTTGGGCCACGGTTTTTGGCGCGTTGATCGCGCTGTCGGGTCAAGCGTTCCGGCTCTTGGTGATCGGCTATGCCTACATCAAGCGCGGTGGGCTGGAGGGCAAGGTCTACGCGGATCATTTGGTGGTGAGGGGCTTTTATGCCCATTCACGCAATCCCATGTATATCGGAAATATTTTGATCGTGATCGGTTGGTGCGCGATGTGGGGCTCTTGGCCGGCCTATCTTCTGGTAATTCCATTTTTTCTTTTTGCTTACTTGTCGATCACCGTGGCGGAAGAAACCTATCTCAAAAAGAAATTTGGCGTCCAATACGAAGATTATGAGAAGCGCGTCAACCGTTTCTGGCCTAATTTCAAGGGAATCCGTCAATCGCTGGAAGGATTTAGCTATGATTGGAGACGGGCGATCCGCAAGGACTACGGCAATATTTTTACAACGGTGGCGGGGATCTTGGTGATCGGCGCTTGGAAAAATTATTTTTTTATCGGCAAAGAAGCCATTAAGCTCGCGGGTTTTGGTTTCGCGGGGCTCATCCTTTTTTATATTCTTGTCCGTTTTTTAAAGAAAAGCGGACAACTCGCCTCCTCCAATTAAATGCAAGTCACCGGCCCTCGAAGAAAAAACCGTCCGGGAAGTATTTTCTTTATCTGTGTGCTAGTTTTTTCTACGCTGGTTCTGACACCGATTTATATTCATCAGCATGGCATTTCCCGATCCGAAGCCGCACTCTTTATTTTTTATGTTCTGGCAACCTCCTTTTCAATCACTGTGGGGTATCACCGGCTTTTTTCGCACGGCGCTTTTAAGGCCAATTATTTCGTGCAATTTTTAATTCTTTTTTTTGGAGCCGCGGCATTCGAGCAGTCGGCGCTCAAATGGTCTTCACTTCATCGCCGCCATCATCAATATGTCGATACGGATCTGGATCCCTACAATATCAAACGCGGATTTTTCTACGCGCATGTGGGATGGATTTTGTTTTGGAAACAACCGGTCAATTATGACAATGTCAAAGACTTGCAAAAAAATCCGCTCGTGATGCATCAACATGAACATTACCGGCTTTGGTCGCTGACGGCCGGGCTTGGCGTGCCACTTTTAGTCGGCGCTCTTACAGGGCACCTCCTTGGGGCAGCGCTTTTGAGTATTGGCGCGCGCCTATTTATCGTTCTAAACTCCGCCTTCTTTATTAACTCCTACGCGCACACTTTTGGAAGTCGGGATTTTGACCCTCATTCCAGCGCCCGGGATCATTGGTTGGGAGCCGTTCTGACGAATGGGGAAGGGTATCATAATTATCATCATCGTTTCCCGATTGATTATCGCAATGGAGTGTATTGGCATCATTGGGATCCTAGCAAATGGATGATCTGGATCCTGGTTCGCCTAGGCCTAGCTTGGGATCCCAAAACCATCCCCGACACCCAAATCAACGAAGCCCGCGCCGCGGCTCGCATTTCTCATATCCAAGCTTCTCAAGCTTAGCGTTCCCCGCAGCTTTTTCTCTTTTCTCCGATCCCGATGCCGTGCCTGTTTCTGTAAGTTGGTGGGAACCCCTCGGCGCCGCAATGGCAACTCGCCGTCGACAAGTCGTCGGCTCAAACAGCCATTGCTCTGCCGTTTCCCACTCAACTTACAGAAACAGGCAAAGCTTGATGCCTGCTGCTGGGAGGCGAGGACTACGGTATTTGACTTTGGCTTGGGGGGCGGGTAAGCTTTAAGTATGGTCTCAAAGGGGCTTTTTCAACGATTTTTGTCGATAGCCACGGCGGTGGTTTTTGTTGGCACGTTTCATCTGTGCTTGATCGGGAGCGTGTACGCGGACGCGTCGGCTGGCTCGCATGCGTGCTGTGAAAAAAGCAGCTCTCCCTCCTCCAAAACCGATCAAAAAATGTTTTGCTGTGAGGATTTGGATGTCACCGCTTCTCTGGCCAAATTAACAACCCCTTCTTTATCCGAGAACAAATTCGCTCAAAAGAGCGTGTCGATTTCTTCCTCTATTTTCGATGTTCAGAGAGTCACTCGTTTCGCCCCTAATTTTTATTCCGGGCCTCCGGAGCTTTCTTTTACCGCATTTTTCATCACCCCTCTTAACTCCTCCCAAGCACCTCCTCTTTTATAAAAAACCGTAGGGGCAATTCATCATTGCTCCATAGCACGCATTGTTTTAATGGTTTTAAAAGGGGAGAACTTAAATGAAGACCAATAAAAAAATTCTACTAATCTTAACGATGCTGGCATTTTTAATTACGCCGGCGCAGGCTGATTCCAAAAAAAAGGTTCTTTTTTACCGTCACCCGATGAATCCAAGCGTTTCTTCGCCGGTTCCCGCCAAGGATGACATGGGAATGGATTATATTCCGGTTTACCAAGATGAAATGGCTCCGGCGGATGTGAAGCCAGATGCCAAAACGGTTTGCGTGATTCATGAATGCCCGATGGAAAGAGAAGGCAAAACCTGCCCCATGATGCTGGTTGCTGAAAATGGGGAAGAGGTGGAGTGCCCGATCTGCAAAGAAAAGATCAAGGCTAGCGGTGAGCTCAAAGGGATGCTATTGCCAGCGGGCTACGCGTCTGTGTTGATCAGCCCCCACAAACAACAACTGATCGGGATTCAATCCGTGCCAGCTGAGAAAAAAGAACTTTTGAAAACCTCGCGTGTCTCCGCGCGTGTCGCCTATGACCCGGATCTTTATGCGGCTCAGATTGAATTTTTAAAAGAATTTCGTATTGCCCAGGGGACACTTCGAAATCGCGACCTGGCTTTTAAAAATCTTTATGACAGCCGCTGGGAGGCTCCGCGTGTGGAAGTCGCCAAGTCCAAATTAATTTTAGCGGGAATGGATGAGGTGTCTATTCAGGCGCTTGTCGAAAAAGGAAAAGCGGATGAGAGCCTTCTTTATCTCAATCCCAAGGGCGATGTGTGGGTGTACGCGGATGTGTTTGAGTATGAAGCGCCATTTATTAAAAAAGGCGACACGGTCAAAGTTGAAATTCCCTCTATGCCTGAAAAAACTTATCAAGCCCAGGTGAACGCGATCGGTTCTATGGTGGATACGGCTTCTCGAAGAATTCGCGTTCGCATTTTGTTAAAAAATGAAGAGGGCGCTTTCAAGCCTGAGATGCTTTTAAACGCGGTCATTGAATCGCCGTTAGGCTTGGGGATTGCTGTGCCGGAGTCCGCTGTTTTTCTCACCGGAAAGTCAGCGCTGGTTTTTGTGGATAAAGGCAATGGTCTCTTTGAGCCGCGAGAAGTCACTATCGGCCCGAAGGCAGGAGAATTTTATTCTGTCACCCGCGGCGTGATGGAGGGTGAGAGAGTGGTGGTGAACGGCAATTTTCTATTGGATTCCGAGAGTCGCTTGAAGGCCGCGATTAGCGCTGCTTCCGCTTCGGCGCAAGCGGGTGGAGGTGCCTCGTGATTGGAAAATTAATCGAATTTTCCGGCCGGAACCGGTTTTTAATTTTACTTTTAGCGTCGGTGGCGGTAGTGGCGGGTATTTATTGTGCCAAACATGTGCCGCTAGACGCGATTCCGGATCTTTCCGACACGCAGGTGATTGTCTATTCGCGCTGGGACCGGAGTCCGGATATTATTGAAGACCAAGTCACTTATCCGATTGTGACCGCCCTGCTCGGCGCTCCCAAAGTCAAAGACGTGCGCGCTTTTTCCGATTTTGGTTTTTCTTACGTGTATGTCATTTTTGAAGACGGCACCGACGTGTATTGGGCGCGAAGCCGTGTGATGGAATATTTAAGCAAGATTCTTCCCAAGCTTCCCGAAGGCGTTAAGACCGAACTGGGTCCTGATGCGACCGGCGTGGGATGGGTGTATCAATACGCGTTAGTCGACAAAAGCGGCAAGCATAGTCTCCAAGAGCTTCGCGGTTATCAGGACTGGAACTTGCGTTACGCGTTACAGTCCGTGCCGGGTGTGGCGGAAGTTGCTTCCATCGGAGGATTTCAGAAACAATACCAAGTCAATGTCGATCCCAACCGGCTTTTAATGTACAGCATTCCAATCGCGGATGTGATTCAAGCGGTTCGAAAAGGAAATAACGACGTCGGTGGAAGGTTGATCGAATTTTCTGGCGCGGAATACATGATTCGCGGGCGCGGTTATGCGAAATCGGTGGAGGACATTGGAAATATTGTGATTCGCGCGGATTCCAAAGGCAATCCGATCTTGATCAAAGATGTTGCTCAAATTGTCACCGGCCCCGAAATTAGACGGGGGATCACGGATCTGGACGGCACAGGGGATGTGGTTGGCGGCATCGTCATTATGCGTTATCACGAAAATGCGCTTAATGTGATCAATCGTATCAAAGAAAAAATCGGAGAACTTACGCCCTATTTGCCGGAAGGCGTCGAAGTGCTTCCTGTTTATGACCGTTCCGAGCTCATCAAGCGTTCGATGGAGACTTTAAAACATCAGCTCTTTGAAGAAATGCTGATCGTGAGCTTGGTGATTCTTTTCTTTTTGTGGCATGTGCCTTCGGCCATTATTCCAATTATCACCATTCCGGTATCGGTGCTCTTGGCTTTTATTCCCATGTATTTTATGGGGATTACTTCCAATATCATGTCATTGGCCGGCATTGCCATTTCGATCGGTGTTTTGGTGGACGGCGCGATCGTGGAAGTCGAAAACGCTTATAAAAAATTGGAACTTTGGGAACACGGCGGCCGTATCGGTGATTATCATCAAGTCCGTTTGAATGCTTTAAAAGAAGTGGGCCCCGCTGTTTTTTTCTCGCTTCTAGTGATCGCGGTTTCATTCATGCCCATTTTTACTTTGCTGGATCAAGAGGGAAGGCTTTTTAAGCCCCTGGCATTCAGCAAAAATTTTACGATGGCGATCGCGGCGATTTTAGCGGTGACCTTGGATCCGGCGCTTCGCATGTCGTTCACGCGAATGAATCCTTTTCGTTTTAAGCCCGTGTGGTTGCAAAAAATAGCGACCACGCTTTTTGTGGGGCGTTATTACCCGGAAGAAAAACATCCGATTAGTCGCCGGCTTTTTAATATTTACGAACCCGTGGCACGCTTCGTCCTGCGTTTTCGTAAAAGCACGATTGTCCTAGCGCTGATTCTTTTTATGGCGACTATTCCCATTTATTTTAGGCTTGGTTCCGAATTTATGCCGCCTTTGAACGAAGGCGTCATGCTGTACATGCCGACGACATTGCCAGGCATCTCGGTGACAGAGGCGGAAAGATTGATGCAGATCCAAGACAAGATCATCAAAAGTTTCCCGGAAGTGGAACGGGTGTTCGGCAAGGCCGGTCGCGCGGAAACGGCA
>JAHFFN010000042.1 GCA_023247915.1 Candidatus Omnitrophota bacterium | reverse complement strand
AAAACTTTAGAAGTACTCTTAAAACAAAATAATAAACCCCACTATGTATTTGTCGAAGCGGGTCTGGGAGACAACTCTCTTACTTCCTTTAGGCAATACGGCACCACTAAGCAGCGCCAACAAATCTCAGAGCACTATCTCCAAGACGGTGTCCTCCACGGAGAAGAGTATCTAGATCTTACAAGTCAGTTAGACTTTAAGATCTGGGGTGTGGAAGACATGTCTCTTTATAAGAAGTCCTTGGAAGACTACAAGTTTGTCGCCCAAGAAAGACAAAAATTCCTAGATTATCTTGGAAGAATCCAAAACACTCTTAACACCCTAAAGCCCAGACTCTACAACCCAGCTCTTTTATCGCTAGATGAGTTGTCCACCAAACACTTAAAGGAAAACCTCTCTTTAACCGACTTCTTTGAAGCCTTATCCTTTAAAGCCCAAAGCTTTGGAGTCTCACTAGACAACTATCCCGCTCTTAAAGCGTTAAGCACCCTTAAAGCCAAAGAAGACAAGATTAACTTTAAACTAGCTTCCGAAGAACAACTAAAAGCCATTCAGTCTCTGTCCAAAGAAGACCAAGCTGAACTCTTAGAACTCTCTAAAACCCCTTTAAGACTAAAAGGGGAAGATAAAGAAAACCAAGCCTTTTATGCCTTGCTAGAAGAGAAGCTTTTAGCGTCTAGCGTAGAGCGTATAGCGGATACAAAAGACAAAAACAACATTGCCTATCCGCTAAACGCTATCCGCTCTACGCTAACGTATCCCGAACTTTCCAAATACTTTGACTATCTTAAATACTCCAAAGAAATCAACCCCTCTCGAATCCTAAAAGAACTAAAAGCTCTCGAAGAAGCCCTTTATCAATCTCTTTCTACCACCCAAGACGAGAAGACTCTTATTAAGTCCCAACAAACTGTCTATCTCTTAGAAAAGCTATTCAAGCTGACGATGACGCCGGAAGAGTATAAGGAATACAAAATGATTGTCTCATCGTCAGTCAGCGAATTCTCTATTACTCAGCTGACTGGTTTCTTAAACAAGAAGATCATGGATCTACAGACCTACTATGAGAGAGCTCTCTTCTTGGAAGAAGGCTATGAACAGATCGTTCAACACTCCCAAGACTTCTATGAATTAACCTTTGAACGCGACAAACACTTTATTGACGCCATGCTTAAGAAGATTGCTTCGTCGACTTCGTCTCCTCGCAATGACAGACAATCTGCTGTTTTGATTACCGGAGGCTTTCATACCCCAAGCCTTAAAGCACTCCTTAAAGACCAAAACATCTCGTATGTGTCCATTACTCCCCAAGTGCTTCAAGAGACAAACATGCCCAGATACGAGAAACTTCTCTTAAATCAAGAAAGCTACTTTACGAGTCCTAACTTCATAAGCCCTATCAACACTCACACGGATCGTACTCTGACTCTAGTGTATGCGAGCAACATTCTGAAAATGCCTACTCCGATCTTTGGTCAGGTTCGGGCGTTGGGGGCGAGGATGGCGGAAGAGAAAAAACCTGAGGTTGTTCTCTTGGAATCATTAAGGCGAAGCGGATTGGCTCACACAATCACAGCCAAAGAGACGTGGACTGCTTTGGGGATCTCGGAAGAGAAATTTTGGGGGCACATCCTTAAACTTTCTTCAGCAGATCCCACAGGTTTTTTTGCAGATCTTGTGAAAGCTTTAACGACAAAGGAAAAGCTTCCTAAAAATTATTCCCACGACACAGAAGTTCTTCGCGCGGGTTTAAAAACATTAAAGTCAGACCATAACCTTACGCAAAATGATTTGGCTAAGTTGTTGGGTCTGAGCCAGCCTCTCATCAGTAAATGGCTAAATCGGGGCATAGCCCTTAGCAATGCAGCTTTAGATAAGGTGGCAGGTTTAATTGCAGATTCAAAGTTAGACGGTTTTCCTGAGAGATTAAAAAGCAAATTAGCTGCCGCACGTTTGGCGGAATTTAAAACGGTCGATGAGCTTGCCGCTTATGTAGCTAGTATAGTCCAGTCAATGATAATGAGCGCGCCCACTGACGAAATCGCCTTGGAACACGCCGGCAATATTTCGGAGGTTTTTAGGTCGGGCACAAATCTAAAAATAAATCGTGAGGAGTTGGCTCGGCATGTCGCAAGCCATGTGGAATTTGTTATCAAGAAATCGACAGATCTTCCAACCGCAAAAATAACAGCGAGCCGTATTTTTCAATTACTCTCCCGAATTTTTGAAGTAGAGAGAGTTCCTAACCCCAAAGGGCATAGTCGCGTTAAAAAACTTTTGCAAGCGAAGCCAGTAGATCAGCTAAGAGGAAAGAACTATACGGAAGTTGCTCGATTAATCGGTGTTAACGCCTCATCGATCACTCGGTATTTTCAGAACCATCCTGAGGATTCTCCTACAAATTATGGAATTGTGCCTGGGCGCGGTGGACGGTCTCCAAAGAAGGGTGCGCGGCTGACCGTGTTAATGAATGGACAGGATTTATTATATGACGGTTTAAAGAGATTGTTACAAGAGATGGCAAAGTTAAGAGGGCCATGGACAGGAAAAGAGAAAGAAAAAAAGACGCCTGTTGCCAAGAAGCAACCCAAGCCGGCTCAATCTGTATGGATTAAGAAATCTGAATTAATCAACCAGCTCAATAAAAAATTAGCCAAGCATGCCCCAGAGTCTACTGCGATTCTTTTTTTGAATGAGATAGCCAATTTCCAGAACAGCCCTACAAGAAATCTAGCGGCTTGGCTCGAACACAATTTAGATGAAAATCGTTCGTACCGAATAGTCGCCATCACTAATCAGGGGCCTAGTCATCGACCCACCCATGCAAAAATTGAAATTGAAATATTGAGTGGTGCGAGATTGGCTGCCTCGTCGGCTCGTGTAGGACTTAAGCGGGAAGCGGAAACCGTGGAAGCGATTCAGCGGATTTTTGCCGAATCTCATCGTCCTGGGATTGATTTTTCTTGGGCGGATCCGAGCGCGCAATTTCTTTTGACCTTTACCGATATTTTCATCAGCTCTCATGAAGAAGATTTGAAAATGTTGCTCGGTTACATCGTGACCCACACTTCTTCTGACTCCGAGCAAAAAAATATTTTTGAGATTTTGGCCGCGTGGTTTGAGCTTGATGAACAGATGAACATGGAAACTCTCCTGGGCGTAGTTCCCGAGATCACCGAGTCCATGATGAAGGAAAATTCCGTGCAGGTCTCGCCGATCATTGAGCTGATCAAGAAAAAATTGATTCGAACTTCCGCTGACTTTATGGAGGCGGAGGAGATTCTTGCCGCTCATGATGCGGCATGGCAGAACGAGGCGGCGGTAAAAATTTCTCATGGAGGCATCGCTGATTTTGACGCTCTCCGGGGATTTGTTGCGTCTCTAAAGCGTTCAGAGCTCTCGGCGAATGGAAAAGAAAACGGCCTTCTTGAGAGAGTTCAAGAGTTGGAAGCTCTCATTCAAAAACTTCTGAAAGAGGGTCATCGCAATGGTAATGGCAAATCAGTGACTCTGATCACCGATGAAACCAGAGCCAATATTCGTAAATGGCTAAGAAAAATAGACGCCATGGGTCTGAGGGTGTTGGCGGAAGAATCAAAAATTATTATTTCTCCGGAGCCGGGTGCTCGCGAGGAATTTACTTCTGCTAATTTGCAAGCGCTGCTAGCGATTAACATGCTTCAGGCCTACGGCTTGGATCTTCATGTGGATGCCGCTGACTACGATCTTCTTTCTTTTTTTGATTTTCACAAAAAACGGTATACGCATCTTGAATTTGTTTGTTCGGATCCTGCCTTATTTGAAGCGATTCAATCGCAAATTGGACACGCAGGAGACGATGCTCCTGATTATTTAGAGGATGAGCCAGGACTGCTCCGCGACGCTGTAGGTGATTTGCCTTGGCTACTGCAACCCACTCCGAAGCCATTGGCGGCACCGGCTCCCTCGCCATTACCAACTCCGTCACCGACTCCATCTCCCTCGCCGTTACCGGCTGCGGGTGCTTCGCCCGGCCAAGCTGTTTCTTTGGAGTTGCCTTCGGCCAAACAATTGCTAGATGCCCTTAACAAAGGCAGGGGGCGTAAGAGTCCTGTTAAAGTCGAAGAATTTCAAAGGTGTTTAGATGCTTTCGTTGCTTTGGCTAAGACACAAGAGTTTTCGCAAATCGGTGGCTCTGCCATGGGTCGTCAACTCAAACTCTCAGTTCCCGGCAACGGTGGGGCTTATTTGGGAAGGCTCAAAGAAGCTTTGGGTTTTCTGGAGCCGTCCATGACTCTCGAAGATCTTTTTGCTCGAGTCAAACAGCCCACATTAACTCCTCCTTCCGATCCGCCTACTGGCAGTGCTCCGCCGGCTTCTAGCGTTTCGTCCGATCAAGCCGTTCCTTTGGAATTGCCTTCCGGCGAGCAATTGATCGCAGCTTTTGAAAGCGGCAAAGATCGTCACAGCCGACTGAAGGCGGTAGATTTTCAACAGTATTTGGATGCGTTTGTTGCGTTGGCCAGGCAATCTTCCACAGCGGATGATATTTATGGCACCGCCTTCGGCAAACAATTAAATTTGAAAGCACCTTCCACTGGAGGAGTTCATCTGGAAAGACTTAGGGAGGCGCTGGAACGCCTTGAGGCGCCGATGACCCTGGAAGATCTTTTTAATCGAGTCAAGCAATCCACGCCTACTAGCACAGCCTCGCCTACGGGCTCTGCTCAGGCAGAAGAAGCGGCTGAAGCTGATGCGCTTAGTGCCGAAAAACTTTTAGGGAATTATGCGGGAGCCGATAGAGCGAAGCGTGTGGCAACTCTTCAAAGATACTTGGATGCGTTTCGAACTGTTGTTTTGGAGACGGACAGCTATGCCAAACTTAGAGCTAGTAATTTTGGAAAAGCGTTGGGAGTTCCTTCCTCTGGGAGTTATCATCTAACTAAATTGGAAGTGGAATTGGCTCAGCTCAATCCACCCATGACCTCGGAAGCTCTTTTTACCGCTATCAAAAAGGCGACCAAAAACGACATTCCTACCGCCAAGCAACTTCTCAATGCTTATGCGAAAACTGTTGGAAAACTCCACGTAACGGTTGATGATTTTCAAGAATATTTGGATGCCTTTAAAAAAGCTTGTGGGCGCGTCGACATGTTTGGGGATTTTAAGGTGCCTGAGTTCCAGCGAGCACTGGGGGCAGACTGGAGTTATCCAAATGCTCTCAATGCTTATAATCGCTTAAAAACGGCGCTTGAAAATTTAAATCAGCCTATCAACGCTGAACGGCTTTTCATTCTATTTAAAGAAAGGCACGAGTCGGCTGGCGCGCGTTTGTCGGAAGAAGATCGGCAGCCGGGATTTCATTTTCCACAAGAAAAGAAAAATTATGGACGCGGATTTAATTGGATACCTTGGAGAATAAGCTTTACGGAGAGATTGTGGGGAGCGCGTCAAGAAGGAAGAGAAGCCGGAGAGAAAGTTTTTAGACGTGTTTTAGTGATCATCGCCGTCGGAACCTTTTATGGGTTGTGGATGGTGCTGAAGACCAGCGGTCTGATGGAGAAGCTGGATGAGTTGCCCGGCCGCCAACAGTGGACAGCGCTTCAAAGACCTGTCAATTCCCCTCAATTGACGGGACTCTATCAAGCTGATTTTAATGTTAACTTTCAGAAAAATCCTTTCTGGGATCTGATTGTTGAAGCTACGGTGACCAATGAGGCGCCTAAATTTTCGTTGGAGATTGTTGGGAAAGATTCAAACAGAGTGCGTTTTGATTTTGAGAGAGAAGGCAGTACCAATTATGTATTAACAGCCCAAAATCACCAAACAGACGGTTTGCCACGCACCGCGGTAACGGTGGAAGTAGAGCAACACTCCCTAGATCTCGACAAACATATCATACGAGTTCGATTGCCATTTAATGTTTTATCAAAACTGGGTCTCGAAAGAAGTGGCTCTATTTGGATGGGGATGCCAGGGGCGACAGGCGTTAGCGTCTACAGAGGTAACAATTATTGGGGTCGAGGCGGCGCGAGATTGAGCGTCATCATTCCTGTGGCAATTACAGTTGCGATAATTTTTGGTATGGCGGCTATTGCTCATTTGATTTCATGGTGGCAGAATTCGGATCCTTATTCCTGGAGAGAGCGCGGAGAAGCGCATAAAAATCTTGCTGTTAGTCTTATGCTTGCTGTTGGCGGCGCCCTTGTCGCATGGGGATTTAGTTCGCTTCAAAAAACTTCGCCGAAACCAGAAACGACTCCACTTAACTCCGTCGCGCCTTCAATTGAAACCAATTCTCCGGCCACTTCGCCAGTCGTGCCAGAGACGCCTCCAAAAAAGGAAGCGGCTCGATTGACGCTAGGTGAGGCTTTGAGCGGTACTTGGCCTGTTCGCTGGGTTCAAAGAATGTTCGGGGTGGTTAGGAAGCCGAAGAAAGCGACGACAACAACGAAAGTTTCTGTAACGAATATGGCTGTTGTTTCAATGCAGATTCCGCATGCCGACGGGTATTTTTACAATTTTTATAAGATGACATTTGCGGAAGCCGCGTCCATGGCCAATACCGTAAAAGAAGTAAACGATGGCGGATACCGAAATCCGCAGGCGGCTATTCGAGCGTATTATTTTCATCCCGGAGGAATACAAAGAAAAGATGGTTCTGGTTCTTCGGATGATCTAGTTATTCCCATCGATCCAGCCAAAGCCTGGGGACTCTTCATTGTGCAGGAGAGAGAGGGTCAGAAACCCATCTTGCATTTCTTCGACTCACAGTCAAAAACTTTCAAAAAATTTGAATTGTTCGCTGGGGCGCGGCTCTCAACCTTTACTGCGCTTCGAATGGATTACGAAGAGGGGAAGATTGTCAATTCTAACCTTTTAAGAGTGTCCACCCCATTCAAGGCAACGCTCAAAAAAAATGCGACACCTTTTTTGATTCTTCAATATTCTAGCGTCGAAAGAGCTTCTGTAGATGATTTTGAGCAATGGCCTCGGCGCGTCAAATTGATTTACGAGGTTGAAGTCCCGGGCTCTCCCAAACCAACGCCGATCGGTCGTTTTGTCTTGATTGTCGATCAAGAAAATTCTTCGACTATCCAACAGGCGGAATTTGAGATGTCGAATGTCTACGCTAAAAGTTTGGAGCAGAAACCAGGGGCTCTGGCCAAGGTGGTCCAAGCCATCACCCCCATTCAAAAATATTTGCTAGGAAAGCACCTGAGATTCATGAGTAGCCTCATGGCGATGAGTGGCAGTGATTTTCCCGGATTACTGTCGTTGATCAAAGAATCCAAGATAGATTTAGAAGGCACGGACGCCGTCGTTCTTATTACCAAAATTGTTGAGGCTTCGGTGCTCCAAAAGCAATTGGAGACGATGGGTGATAGGGCAAACCAAAGCATAGAAATAGCCCGGCATGTTAACCAAAAAGAAGCGGCCGCAGCGGTTAAAGCTGAAATGCTTCCTGTTTATGAAAGACAAGCCCCGTTGCTTTTAGCAGCAGAGAAGGGTTTGCGTCTCCATGCCAACCAACCCAGATATCTCAAGATTTATAGTGGAGTCTGTCGAGAAATTGGAATTAGCTTAGCTAGCCAAACTTACATTCGATACTCTCAAAATCTCCGAACAGCTGAAACCCGGCAAATTGCGGATCAGGCCGCCACCTATCTTAAAATTTCCGATCAAAACGACTCTCAAGATTCTGTAAAACATCGGCGTGTGTTGTTGCACTACGATATTTCTGTTAATAGCGGCATTGAAGCCAAAACAATGACAGACGAAGCTCGGGCACTTTTGAATCGAGCGGGAGTCGCTTTCGGAGAACCCTCTCGGGGTTTATTTGCTCAAGCGATGGAGAGAGTTGAGCGTGCCGTGATGTTGAGACGGGATGAATTGGCTCAAAAAAGAGAATCGCTTGAAATTTTAAAGTCTATGCCAATGGCGGCGGAAAGCGATGAATTAGATCGGTGGCGTCGTGCAAGAAAAATAGAAAACCTAGAGCGAACGATTATTCCAGACCTGGAAAAACTGCACAATATGAGCTACGAACAATTTTGGGGGTCGGGTCCCGGACGAGCGAGGAACGCTGCCGCGAGATTGGCGACAACTGTCAAAGTGTCGAATGGGGAAGCGATTGATGTCAGTCTTCTCAGGGGTGTTAATGTGGCGGAGCAGAAAGTGATTGTGATTTATGGCGGCCTCAACTCTTCGTTAATTCCTCGATTTTTAGCGCCTGGCTTCAAAGAGATTCAAAAAAATTTCCCGAATGTTAAGTTTGTTTTGTTGGGCCGGAAAGGCAGAGAAGATGCCTCAATTCAGAAAAAATTATCCCAATTAAAGAAAGTCATTAAACTTCCGCTCGTGGAGGGCATGGAATATTTTGGCAATGAAGAGTTTGAGCGAGCGGTGGATCAGGACGGCGTTCTCCAATTTGGCGGAAAATCCCTCCCTGTGGCTGGTGTGTTCCAATCCGTGCCCCCAAGCGAGCATTTGCGCATCGCCAAATATTGGGCTGGCAAAAATAAACGTATTTTGGTGGCGATGGAAAAACCTATCGTTTCGATTCCGGAGCTTCGTGCTTTTAGAGAGCTTCAATCCACCAAGGCCGATCGCTTGTTTGGCGTCGACTTCTTTATGGATAGCGCGGCGCTTTTATACGTATTAAAACATCCGGAACTTATCGACAGTATTGGAAATCTGACGGCTGTTCATAGTCGTGTGGTGGAAAGCTGGAGTTTGGCCGGTGAAGACAGGGCTTGGCTTTTAAAGAAAAAACTCAACGGCGGCGCTTCCGGTTTGGGAATTGATATTTTAATCCATCCTTTGGCTGTCACGCTGACGGCGCTTCAAAGACTGGGATACGATGTTAAAGCCGTCAAAATTGACGATGCGCGTCGAGCTCATTATGTTTCCGCAGATCAGACTGATCCTGCCAACCAGAGCGAGGATGCTGAAACCTACATGGGCATTCGTGGACATATCGGAGAAAATGGCAGCCATGTGAACATTTTTGCCGACGCCGGAAAAGGCGTCAATCAGGTTTACTACGGTATGACTCTCGTTGGCGACAAAGGCTCTATCGAAATCCATTTTGGTTCTAATCTCTATCCTCCGTATATTCGTGTCGTTTCAAAAGGCAAGAAAACCAAGATTTATTCGTTCGCAAAAGGCGGACTAGGCTACGGCGGAACCTTGTTCGATTTCCTGCTTCAAGTTTATGGCTCCGAGAAGAGCAATGGCATGTCTCTTGGCGATCGTCTTGAAATCACTACTCGGACAGTGGAGTTGATGAGAAAAGCTTATGCGCTCGACAGCAGAGAGCATCATCGGCTGGTGAAGCATGCGCTAAAAACAGCTCCGCCATTTACCGAACAAGTGCTTGGAAAGGTTCATCCAAAGACTAAACGCGTAGGCAGAGATATGTTTGCTGGTGCGAGATTGGCCGGCGAAGAGATGGGTGTCCACCAACTCCTGCAAAAATTTCTTCTTGGGATAGAACAGCTCTGTGCGGAATTCCGAAGAGGACTCAATGAACTAAGTCTTGCCGGAAATGGCAAAGCGCCCGATAACGGGTTCGCTGCTTCCAATGGCGCTTCGTCTGATCCTAAATCTTCCATCCCTACAGCTGAAGAGTTGTTCGAAGCTTACAAGAAAATACATCAAACGAGTGCATTCCGACTAAGCGTCGATAAGTTTCATAAATATTTAGAGGCTTTTAAGAAATTAGCCCTTTCAAAAAGTTCTATGAGGGAAATTACAGGCACCGATTTTGGAAGAGCTATGGGAATTGCCTCTCCCCAGAACGGATCCACGCATTTAAAACGCATAGAGGATGCTCTGAGCCAGCTTTCTTCTCCAATGACACTCGAGACTTTATTTGATCTGATAAAGCGACAGGGGACAACAACTGCAGCTCCTGCGCCCGCACCAGTGCCACCGCCCATCGCACATGCTCCTGCGCCTGCGTCTGAATTTATTCCTCCCACACCTGCTCCTATTTCTGCGACTACACTCGCAATCCCCGCAGCCGAAGATTTGTTAGGAGCCTACAAGAAAATGCATCAGGGGAAGATAATTCGGTTAAATGCCGATGATTTTCGCGGTTATTTAGAGGCTCTTCGGAAGTTAGTGTCTTCAAAAAACTCGGCGGCGGAGATCAAAGGCGTTGACTTTGGCAGCGCTATGGGAATCGGCACGCCGGGAAACGGATCCACGCATTTAAAACGCTTAGAAGATGCTCTGAGCCAGCTCGTTCCTTCGATGACGCTCGAGACTTTATTTGATCTGATAAAGCGACAGGGAGCGGTTTCTGCCGCAGCTCCTGCTCCCACGCCAGCGCCCGCACCGGCACCTTCTCCCGAGCCAGCTCCTACGCCCGCCGCTCCTGCAGCCCAGTTGACTGGACTGCCTACCGGTGAGCAGTTGCGAGATGCGTATATGAAGCAATTCACCAAATCTTATCAGACAGCTGAAAATTTTCAGCAATATTTGGAAGTTTTTGTCACTTTGGCGCTGAGACCAGAGACTGCTAACGTTGAAAATATTCGTGGCATCGATTTTGGCAACGTGCTGGGTTTGGGTACGCCAGCCAATGGAGGAGTTCATCTCACGCGACTTAGGATGGCTCTCGCTAATCTTTCGCCGCAATTAACGCTCGAACAGTTATTCCAATTTATTAAAGCGCAAAAAGCTGCTCCGACACCTGCTCCGACACCTGCTCCGACACCTGCTCCGACACCTGCTCCGACACCTGCTCCGACACCTGCTCCGACACCTGCTCCTAAAGCTGAGTCGTTAGAGACGGCTCATTCTCGCGTTGAAGCGAGATTTTCGGAGCTTATCAATCCCTTGGCGGAGGCGCTTACGAATGGCTCGCCGGCCCATGTGGTGGATCAAGCGCTTCAAAATGTGCTCACATGGTTTGATGCGCGTCCTGATCTGAAAGTCGAACAGATCAATGAAATTATCAAAGCGTATTATTTAAATCTAAATACAATGATTCGCTCGGGCGCTTGTCGGAATCTCGCCGTTCTTACGCTTTTTCATGAAATCATCAAAGACGAAAAACGTCCTTTCAGCGACATTCAAACCATGTTTTCAAGCCATATGGAATTGATAGGAAAATTCAGCTCTACCGCGACTTACAAAAACACTTTTTTTGCAGAGAAAATCCATCGAAAGGCAGATCTTGCGGTAAAAACATTCGAATTGCGGCGCGCGGCGGCATGGAAAGCGGGGCGCGGAACTACTCCAGCGCCAGGAGCGCCAGCGACAAAAGGCATTAACTTGCCGGAACTTGTTACTCTGGCAGGTGAGGACTTGGGACATCTCAAACTCCCTGCTTTGGATCAGAAAATGAGGCTGATCGAACAAGATTTTCTGTCTCAAAAAGAATTGGCTGACAAGGTTCAGTGGATAGAAAAGTTTGTCACTCAGTTTACGACGCTCACACCGAAACATCCGGAAGACTCTTGGTGCAATGGCGTGGTTTTGACCTTTTTCCATCGGATGGCGGATGAGCCCGCCTTAGCCGGCCAACAGAATGCGTTATTTTCAAAGCACACTGAGCTGATCGACCGGATGAGCCGCAAAGAAACGTATGCCGACCCGTCGAGCTATAAAGAGGCCATCCGTAGCAAAGCGGAAAGATTGTTAGCGCATCTGGCCAAAAAAGGCGTCACCATTCATAGAGCTTCCTTGGAGAGTCCAAAGGAGCCTGGGGATTCAGGCTCATCTCCAACCCCAAAACCAGCAGCAGCTTCAGCTCCAAGAGCGATCCCTGTAGTTGCATTAGACGGCACGATAGATATCTTTATCAATGACATACCATTCCGCGTACCAGCCTCGATGATGAACTCTCAACCTTTAAATATTCGTCAGCTTTTGCTCATGCTACGCAGCGACGAGAAATGGCGAGGCTATGAAGGTCCCTCTCAAATAGAGGAAGTGACTGCGATAGAGCGCGCAGGAAAGTCTTATGAAATTGGAATTCCTGTAGTCCGTTTTGGAAAAGAAGAAGGTGGAGAGGAAGAAGAGCCTGGGGCGGAGGTTAGAGACGCCGCCGCTGAAGAGGTTCTAAAACTACCTTGGCAGACAAATGTTGAGCCAGGGGATAAATTCCAGGTTTCTCACAAGGTTCCCGAGCCGGGGGCTAAAACACTTTCCGCTTCCTATAAAATTATTCCTGGTAACGTGAATGTCATTCAGAAGATTTTGATTCAATCTATTCCGGGGCCTGTCGGCAAGGATCAAGCCAAATACCGGGTGGTACAAAAGGCTAGGCTTGGAGAGGTTTTGGCGCAGGTGACATTGGCGCGTCCTGGAAGAATCTCAAACATACAAGTGGGTACTCAAGCCATTGCGGAAGAAAAATCGCTGCCGGCTCTCTCGTCACTCTTTTTATCCGAAGGGCAAGAGCTTACCGTAACTTTCGCCGCCGCAAGACTGGCGGAACATCTTAAGATCAAGGCGTGGAATGGAAGAGATTTTAGTGTGTTGGTGACTGAAAATGATGATGAGGGGTTTGCCGAACATGGCGCTATCATTACTGCCAATAAAATCCGGACTTTATTTAGGGATCCGTTGGTAATGACGAAAAATGGCGGGTTTGTGAATGTGGTGTTGGCGACGGGGAACACCCAAGCTAGAATGCTTCAGCATTTGGCCACGCAGCCGGATATCGACTGGAAACATGTCCGGTTTTTCCATCTAGATGAATACGCGATTGTTAAAAGAATCCCCCACGGAAGAATCGGTGCTGATTTTTCTGATTTCCGCCTGTTAGAAAAA
>JAHFFN010000077.1 GCA_023247915.1 Candidatus Omnitrophota bacterium | reverse complement strand
GTTTATTTAGTAAACTCGCCATCCTACCAGAAAATTACCAAAAATACGATGTGTTCGGTTTTATCTTTTAAATCTGTAAAAAGTGTTCGCTTTTATCTTTTTGGTAACACACCTGACGCCGAGGATTGACAAACCGGGCTAAAAATGATAGCGTCACTGGCCATCCCTGGCACTAGGAGAATTCCATGAGAAAACTGCCCGAGAGCATTCGCATCATGATTTTCTTGATCGCTAGCGCGGCCATGCTCCTTCTTTCAGAGAGGCTCCTGAGCCTCATCCCCCAGAAACAGCGCAACTCCCCGCACCTCACCGCCCCACCGGCGCCCCGACGGCCGCCCGTGGCACGCGCCTCTCCCGCGCATTTCGCTCTTTCCCCCGCCGTCGCCATCTTTAAGTTATTTTGCTGCGGCAACATAATTTAAAGATAAAAGCCTTCCCAATTTTTGGGGAGGCTTTTAATTTTATAAAAGAAACCGATAACCCTAAGTACAGTTAGGCGGTTGCCACGACTGCCGAGTCTTTTTTAAGCTCTTCACCCATCACCGCTTTAATCTCCTCTTGCTCAATTGTTTCCTTTTCGAGCAAAACGGCTACCATCTTTTCCATTCTATCACGATTCGTCGTAAGTACTTTTTCCGCCTCGCGCATGGCTTCACCAATTAACCGCTTAATCTCATCATCAATAATTTCGGCTGTCTTATCGCTGTAGTCGCGTTCTTCATGAATCTCGCGGCCAAGGAAAATCATTTCCTCATGCGCGCCAAACGTCCGCGGTCCCAAGATATCGCTCATGCCATATTGCGTCACCATATTGCGCGCCAACTGAGTAGCATTACGCAAATCGCTGGATGGTCCGGTAGAAATTTTATCCGCGCCAAAAATCATCTTCTCGGCCACAAAACCACCAAGTGACATCGCCAAGTCATCTTTGAATTGAGCGAGCGTGTGATAATGTTTATCTTCGAGCGGCATTTTAAGCGTGTAGCCGCCGGCCGTACCACGCGAAATAATCGAAACCTTACGCACGGGATCACAATTGGGCAACAAGTACCCTACAATCGCGTGGCCCGCTTCGTGGTAGGCAGTCATTTTTTTATCATGATCCGAAATCACCCGGCTCTTGCGTTCCGGGCCAAGCAAAACTTTTTCAATACTCGGTAAAATTTCCGCTTCCGAAACCTGTTTTAGGCCGCGGCGCACGGCCAAAATTGCCGCTTCATTCAACAGATTAGCCAAGTCAGCTCCCGAAAATCCCGGTGTGCGTTCCGCCACTTTGCGAATGGAAACCGTACTCGCGAGGGGTTTGCCCACGGCATGAATAGCCAAAATTTCTTCTCGATCCTTGATATCTGGCATATCAATAGTAATCCGCCGATCAAAACGCCCGGGACGAAGCAACGCGGGGTCGAGCACGTCAGGGCGGTTCGTGGCGGCCATCACGATCACCCCCGAGTTTGGTTCAAAACCATCCATTTCCACCAAAATTTGGTTCAAAGTTTGTTCGCGCTCATCGTGCCCGCCGCCAAGCCCGGCGCCACGCCGACGGCCGACCGCGTCGATTTCATCAATAAACACAATCGCTGGCGCAGCCTTTTTTGCTTTACTAAACAAATCACGCACGCGGCTGGCGCCAACACCCACAAACATTTCCACAAACTCCGAACCGCTCATATGGAAAAACGGTACACCTGCTTCGCCAGCGACCGCTTTGGCCAGCAATGTCTTGCCCGTACCCGGGCCGCCGGTCAACAATACACCCTTAGGGATCTTAGCGCCCATTTCTGAAAATTTCTTAGGATTCTTTAAAAAATCAACAATTTCCACCAATTCTTCTTTGGCCTCTTTGGCTCCCGCGACGTCAACAAATGTTTTGCGGTCCTGGTCATCTGGTTTGGCCTGGCGAGGGTTGCTCTGTCCAAAACCCATCGCTTTGTTATTCATTCCTTGCACGCCACGACTCATGAAGTAAAAAAAGGCCATGATTAAAAGGAGTGGCAAAATAATGGGCAGTAAAGTTCCCGCCCAGACCTTCCACGAGCTGTCGTCTTTTACTTCCACCTCCAAACTGTTGCGAATTTCCGGGGGGACCCCATAGTTTTCCAAGATCGAACCGAATGAATCGCGAGCTTCTTTTTTGGCTTCCTGTGCTCGAGCGGCCGTATCTTTCAACGTCACGAGCAGCATGTCGCCCTGAACTACCACTTTCTTAACCTGTCCGGCGTTAATCTCTTCAATGAGTTTGCCAATTCCAATCTGCTCGCTTTTCGCCGCTCCGTTACCCCAAAACAAACCAACAACGGCGGCCAGCGCCACGAAACAGAAAAAAATAATCAAAAAATTCTTCAAATAATCGCGCATATAAGTAAATATAATCAGGCACTTAACCGCCTTATCATAGCCAGAAAGCCAAAAAAAATCAAGCTCCCCCGGCTCCACCCGCTTACCAACAAATGATCCCGGCCAACGGCCGGGATCATCAAATGAATCTTTCGCTGAGCAAAGTTTATTTGCCTTCAGTGGCCTCTGCCACTTCGGCCTCGGCGGATTTTTCACCAGCTTTGGCCGGACGTCGTCCGCTTTTGCCTTTTACCCCGGCCAATTTGAGACCCAGGCGGTGCTCGGCCGGCTCAAGCGACATAATCTCGAACTCTAATTCCTGACCAATCTTAAAGGTATCGTTAATATTGTTAATCGGCTCGTCAGACAACTCCGAAATATGAGCCAAACCATGGATATCCTTATCCAATCCGATCATCAAACCAAACGATTCAATTTTCAGTATCTTCCCCGGCACTTTGTCGCTCACCTTATAACGCTCACGAACGCTCTTCCACGGATCTTCCACCAAGCGTTTAATGGAAAGGTAAATTTTGGAATGGTCGAGCTGGATTATTTGCGCGCGCACCTTGTCGCCGATCTTAAGCACGTCGCGCGGATGATCGATGCGCTGCCAGGCGATTTCGGAAATGTGGATCAACCCTTCCAGGCCTTCACCAAACTTCATAAACGCGCCAAACGAAGTCAAAGCGCTCACTTCGCCTTCCACGGAATCCCCTACTTTATACGATTCCAAGACGGCTTTTTGAGCGTCTTCCCAGACCGCGCGCTCAGACACAATCAGCTTCTCTTCCTTTTCGTTGACATCAATCACTTTCACTTCCATTTCCTTACCAGCCAGTTCGCGCAATTTATCTAAAATACGGTTCTTGTCGCCACCAGCCACGCGTGGATAATGATCGGGGTTCAACTGCGAAACCGGCATAAAGCCATGTAGCGCGTCTACCTGCATCATCAAACCGCCTTTATTGGCCGAAATTACTTTAGATTTGATCGTCAAACCATCCTTCATCCATTTATGCATATTGTCCCAGGCCTTCTGGTACCCGGCAATGCGGAAGGATAATTCCATCTCACCATTTTCGTTTTCCAATTCAACCACCGTGGCTTCCACCACGTCACTCACTTTCAGGTGGGCGTATTCCTGCGATTCGGCAAATAATTCCTGGCCACGCACCACACCAGTAGTCAGGCCTTGAATGTCAATATGAACCTCGCCCTTATCCAGAGCGATTACCTGGCCCTTAATGACCTCTCCCACTTTGGGGATTTCGGCAAAATGGGCTTGCAATAACGTCTTAAAATCCTGTTTTTTTGTTTGCTTGTCGTCTTCGGACATACAATAAAAAAAATACCTCTTAGCCCGCCCCGATAATCGGGGAGCGAGTGCCGTTCACTAGAGCGGAACAGCGTATCTAACTAATTAAATATACCCTACTATCTTTCTAGGGGCCTGTCAATACCCTAAAACAATATCCTTATATAATCTCCACACAAAGGTAACACCCGGGGTACACTGTTAGTGTCTTACTTCTAACATGTACCCCGTATGATGTTACCTTCTATGGGACAGCATAA
>JAHFFN010000041.1 GCA_023247915.1 Candidatus Omnitrophota bacterium | reverse complement strand
GTTGGCGCTGCTTAGTGGTGCCGTATTGCCTAAAGGAAGTAAGAGAGTTGTCTCCCAGACCCGCTTCGACAAATACATAGTGGGGTTTATTATTTTGTTTTAAGAGTACTTCTAAAGTTTTAGCTAGGTTCTTTTGGCCTGAAGGATTGGTGTGGGCGTCTTGGATAAGATAGATCGTCTTATTCTGAGTGCTTCCTATATAAGCCTCCTCAATACTGGCTACTGAGGAAGGGAGCTTTAGGTCTACCTTAGGCTTCTGGAAAAGATCTAGCTTTTTGGGAGCTAAAAGATCGGGGTTGGCGAAGGCCAATTGCTCCGCCAAAAATGAACACACCAGGGCTAATGAAATTGAGCGCAGCAAGTGACTTCTAGTTCTCAAATTTTTTCCCTAGTTTGAGTTATTAAGTACCTTATTAAAACTTGTTAGAATATCTTACTACAAAACGAGTTGCGCAAATTTTACATGAGGAACGCTAGGGATTCAAGGCGAGAGATGAAAAAATTTTAATTTTTCTTAAAGCGCAACTCAATAAATCTTATCAAGATTAACTAATTATTACAGAGGGCTTAAATCGCGAGAATATTGTAGCCGCAATCCACGTAAATCACCTCACCGGTGATGCCGCGCGAGAGCTGAGAGAACAGAAAAGCGGCGGTATCCCCCACCTCATCGGGCTCGGTATTGCGCCGGAGAGGCGCTTTTTCACGGACGATTTTAAGCATATCGGTAAAATTGGAAATGCCGCGTGCGGCGAGCGTGTTGATCGGCCCGGCGGAAATTGCGTTAACGCGAATATTTTTGGGACCCAAATCATAGGCCAAATACTTCACGCTATTTTCAAGCGCGGCCTTAGCCACTCCCATAATGTTGTATCCAGGCATCACGCGCTCTCCGCCCAAATAGGTCAAGGTCACCATGCTCCCGCCCCCGCGTTTTTCCATAAGCGGCGCGGCTTTTTGAGCCAGCAGAGTAAATGAATAAGCGCTCACACCCAGCGCGGTGTCGAAACCGTCTTTCTTGGTCTTAGTATAACCGCCTTCCAAATCTTCAGACTTTGCGAAAGCCACGCAATGCGCGATAAAATCAAGTCCGCCCCACGCGGCGTCGAGCTTTTGAAAAACGTCTTCGACTTGAGATTCCTGAGTCACATCACAAGGCAAAATATGCTTGCTGTTCACCGTCGCGGCCAAGCCTTCGACGTTTTCTTTGAGTCTCTCGCCCTGATAAGTGAACGCAAGCTCCGCTCCCTCACGCGCCGCGCTTTGCGCAATGGACCACGCGATGCTCCGCTTATTGGCTACGCCCAGAATTAAACCTTTTTTCCCTTCAAGAAGCTTTGACATATTTATCCTTTAAACTTTTTTACAATCAACGACGTGTTATGTCCGCCAAAACCCAAAGAATTAGACAAGCAAGCCTCAACCGGTGTTTTTCTAGCCGTGTTCGGCACATAATCAAGATCACAGTCCGGATCCGGGTGCGTTAAATTAATTGTGGGATGAAGCGTTTGATGCTGCAAAGAAAGACAACACACCACAAATTCAATGCCACCGGCCGCGCCCAGGGTGTGACCCGTCATCGACTTGGTAGAGTTGATCTGCAATTTTTTGGCATGATCTTTAAAAGCCGTTTTAATCGCCAACGTCTCAATCTTGTCATTCAAATCCGTCGAAGTGCCATGCGCGTTGATGTAAGTGATTTCTTCGGGTTTCATCTTGGCGTCTTTCAAAGTCAATTCCATACAACGGGACGCGCCATCCCCATCCGGTCGTGGCGCCGTCATATGAAACGCGTCGCCGTTCAAACCATAACCAACCAACTCGCCGTAAATTTTAGCGCCGCGCGCTTTCGCATGCTCTAATTCTTCAAGAATGACAATGCCCGCGCCCTCACCCATCAAAAATCCGTCACGCTCTTTATCAAACGGACGTGAAGCGCCTTTCGGATCGTCATTACGGCAAGACAATGCTTTCAGCGCGCAAAATCCGCCGATGCCCAACGGCGTCACACAGCTTTCTGTACCGCCCGCCACCATAATCTTCGCCTGACCGTGCTGGATGATGCGATACGCTTCGCCGATCGCGTGCGTTCCCGTCGCGCAAGCCGTCACCACCGCAAAATTGGGTCCGCGCATGCCATGCAAAATAGAAATCCATCCCGCCGCCATATTGGTAATCAGCATCGGAATCATAAACGGGGTAAATTTTTCGGGACCCTTCTGGAGATATTGGGTTTGGGTCTCTTCGACAATGCCAAGGCTCCCGATGCCTGAGCCGACAATCACGCCGGCTTCATGAGGATTTTCTTTATTCATGTCGAGCCCGGCGTCTTTGACGGCTTCCGCCGCCGCGGTGACCGCGAACTGGGTAAAGCGCTCCATGCGCCGGGATTCTTTTAAGGGGATGCTTTCTTTGGGGTCGTAATTTTTAACTTCGGCGGCAATTTGGGAAGTAAAACGCGAGGGATCAAAAACACTGATCCTATCCGCGCCACTTTTGCCTTGGATGAGAGATTGCCAGAAATCGTTGACGTTGTTTCCGACCGGGGTCACAACCCCCAGGCCGGTGACAACTACACGCGAATAGGACATCTAGATTTACTTCGCGTTCTTAGACTTTTCCTCGATGTAATGCATGGCGTCGCCGACGGAGGTCATTTTTTCGGCATCTTCATCAGGAATTTCGATATTAAATTCTTCTTCGAGAGCCATCACCAACTCCACGGTGTCTAGCGAATCAGCTCCCAAATCATCCACGAACGACGCGGAATCAACAACTTCTTCGATTTTAACGCCCAGCTGTTCCGCGATGATTGATTTTACCTTCTCTGCGACATCGGCCATTGTATTCCTCCGTTTAAGCCATCACCATACCACCGTCGACGGTGATAACTTGACCTGTTACAAAATTGCTGTCGTCTGACGCCAGATACAGAGCCACTTTCGCGACATCTGCCGGTTTGCCAAAAACCCCAACAGGAATGGTTTTCAAAATACTGTTTTTAGTCTCTTCGCTTAACGCCTGAGTCATCTCCGTGTCAATAAAACCGGGGGCAATGGCGTTGACTAGCACATTGCGCGATCCCAGCTCCTTAGCCACGGATTTAGTTAACGCGATAATCCCGGCCTTACTCGCCGCGTAATTGGCCTGACCCGCATTTCCGATCAAACCGATCACTGAAGCCATGTTGATGATCTTGCCATGTCGCTGTTTCATCATAATCTTTGAAACCGCGCGCATGCAGAGAAAAGTGCCCTTTAAATTTGTCTCAAGCACTTCATCCCAATCGGCTTCCGACATCCGGACAAACAAACCGTCCTTAGTAATTCCGGCATTGTTGACGAGTATATCAATCCGCTTATATTTGTCAAGGGTTTTGTCCGTCATTTCCTGGATTTTTTCGGCATTTTTGACGTCAAGCGCAAAGAGAAATGGCTCTTGGCTGCCAAGCGCCGCAATTTCCTTTGAAACGGCTTCGAGCGACTCAAGACTGCGAGCTGTCAAGACTAAGCTAGCCCCCTCTTTGGCGAAGTAGACGGCAATTTCTTTGCCAATGCCACGGCTAGCGCCGGTGATAATCGCGACTTTTCCTTCTAAACGCTTTGTATTAGAGGGCATGGAAATCCTCCAGGGCTCCCAAGCAAGTCACTTCCACTGCTGGATCAATTTTTTTCATAAGACCCTTCAAGACTTTGCCGGGGGCAAATTCAATAAAATGCCGAACGCCCTTCTGAATCATAAATCGCATGGAATCCTCCCATAGTGTCCGGTGATTCATCTGCTTAATCAGGTTTTGCTTGATCTGCTCGGGACGGTCTTCAATGTTGGCTGTCAGATTGCTGACCACGGCAATCGAAGGCTTTTGAATCGTCATGCTTTGAAGCGCCTTTTCGATTTTAAGACAAGCCGAATCCATACAACTGGAATGAAACCCGCCGGAGACGTCCAAAGGAATGACTTTTCGGGCGCCGGCTTCCTTAAGCTTTTCAATCGCGAGCTCCACCTTTTCCTTGAGGCCTGAGATCACAATCTGTCCCGGGGCATTCAAATTTCCCACTTCCGCGCCTGTCGCCTGACAAACTTTTTCTACTACCGCCAGCTCTGTTCCCAAAACCGCCGCCATGAGTCCCGGGCGCTCCAACGCCGCCTCGTCCATGTAACGCCCGCGCGCCGTCACAAATCGCACGCCTTCATCAAAAGAAATGGCTCCACCCGCGCAAAGCGCGGTGGCTTCCCCGAGCGAAAGCCCGGCCGCGAACTGCGGCGTAAATGAAGAAAACTTCGCGTGTTTTTTAAACACCTCCAGCGCCGCGATGCTGGTGACAAAAATAGCAGGTTGACTGAAACGAGTTTGAGTCAAAAGTTGGGGCGGCCCGTCAAAACAAGCGGCCTTGATATCAAAATCAACAAGCGCCGCCGCGCGTTCGTAAATTTTTTTTGCCTCAGGATAGGCATCGTAAAGATCTTTGCCCATTCCCACATACTGCGACCCTTGCCCTGGAAAAAGAAATCCTACCACTCGATCACCATCGCTCCCCAGACAAGACCGCTCCCAAAAGTCGCGAGTACGATTTTATCCTTTTTCTTAATCTTCCCCATCGACAACGCTTCGCAAAGCGCGATGACGCAGGAGGCGGCGGAGGTATTGCCATATTTGGCTAAATTGACAAAAACTTTTTCAGGCGCGAGTCCTAAGCGCTCTCCCACCGCGTCGATAATGCGCTGATTGGCCTGATGCGGGATAAAACAGGCCACTTGATCCAAAGATACATTCGCTTTTTGAAGCGATTCGGTGACCGCGTCCGTCATGCCGCGTACCGCGAGTTTAAAAACTTCGGAGCCTGTCATTCGAAGATAATGATCTTTATTTTTTACCGTCTCCGCTGTCGCGGGAAATTTGGATCCCCCGCCGCAAATCTTCAGAAGATCCGCGTGGCGCCCATCGGAACCGATCACGCTGGATAAAATTCCTCCGGTTTTGGCCGGCGTCAACACCACCGCGCCCGCGCCGTCGCCAAACAAAATACAAGTCGACCGATCCGTCCAGTCAATATAGGAAGAAATAAGATCCGCGCCGATGACTAAAATATTTTTGTAAGTGCCGGTACGGATAAACTGCTCCGCCGTCACCAGAGCGTACACAAACCCCGCGCAGGCCGCCGCCAGATCAAAAGCTGCCGCTTTATGCGCACCGATTTTCGCCTGCACCAAACAAGCACAAGAAGGCAAAGGCATGTCCGGTGTCGTCGTCGCCGCGATAATCAAATCGAGATCTTCGGCCTTGAGGCCAGCATTTTGTAAAGCGCTTAAAGCCGCTTTGGCGGCAAGGTCACTCGTGCCAGTGCCCTTTTCGGCGATACGGCGTTCAGAGATGCCGGTACGCGTACGAATCCACTCGTCGGAAGTCTCGACCATTTTTTCGAGATCGCGATTGGTTAAAACTTTATCCGGCACATAAAAACCGACGCCGCTGATGCCTGCTTTAAGAGTCATGATTTTTTTAGATTATTCCGCGTTTAAACGTATGGCTTCAAGAATGTGCTGGTTGATTTCGTATTTAACGAATTCCGCGGCGCGGCGAATGGCGTTTTTGATGGCTTTGGCATTGGAAGAGCCGTGACTGATAATGCAGTTGCCGTCGACTCCCAAAAGAGGCGCGCCGCCGTACTCCGAATAATCGATTTCACGTTTTAAAGCGTCGAAAGCGGGTTTGGCCAAAAGAGCTCCCAGCATGGTGAGTGGGCTTCGTTTGAGCTCGGCCTTAAGAAGTTTGCCAATCACGCCGGCGATAGACTCTGAAACTTTGAGCACCACATTGCCCACAAAACCGTCGCAGACAACAATATCCACTTTGCCATTAAAAATATCGCGGCCTTCGACATTGCCGACAAAATGCAAACGGCTTTTATTCAAAAGTTGATGCGCTTCCTTGATGTACTCGGTTCCCTTGGTCTCTTCCTCACCGATATTCAAGATCCCCACCGACGGGCGATTTTTACGCAGAATGTAACGGAAATAAACATCACCCATGAGCGCGTATTGATAAAGATGGGTTGGCTTGGTGTCGATATTGGCGCCAACGTCAATCAGGATGGTGGGGTTTTCGCCCAAGGTCGGAAGCGCGATCGCGATGCCGGGTCGCTCCACACCCTCTAAAAGACGCAGTTTCAGCGTACAGGCAACCACCGCCGCGCCGGTATGGCCGGCCGTGACCATCGCGTCCACAACGCCTTCCTTAATCAGATCCGCGCAAATGGAAACCGAGGCGTCTTTTTTCTTGCGAATGGAAATAGCGGCGGATTCATCCATGCGCACAAAACTACCGGCATGATGAATCGTGATGCTCGAAGGCACGTCCTTGTACTTTTCCAATTCCGAGCGTAAGAGATTTTGATCCCCGACCAAAACGATCCGGTAATCATACTCACGCGCGGCCAGCACGGCTCCTTCAACGATTTGTTGAGGAGCGTGATCGCCCCCCATCGCATCAACAGCTATGCGCACAGAATAACTCTCAGCAATTATTTCTTCTTTGCCTTGGTCTTAATCTGAAGAACCGGGCGTCCATTGTAATAACCGCACTTGGGACACACACGGTGAGAGCCGTGAGGCACGCAGTTATCAGCCCCGAGCGGGCAATTGGGATCGATACGGGTCGCGGTTAAAGCCATGACGTCATGAGTCCGACGTTTGCGAGTCCGCGTATTAGAATGACGACGTTTTGGATTAGGCATTGTTTTCCTTTTTTAAATTTGATTTCTATACTTCTTTACAGTCGCAGGAGTCTTCGTTCAAATTGGCTCCGCACGACGGGCACAAGCCCCGGCAATCCTTACGGCACAAAATCCGTATCGGATGCTCAATAATGATCTCGTCCCGGACATCCGAATCAATCTCGACCGAGTCCAGACCCTTGATATCATAATGAAGGCTAAAGTCTTTTTCAAATAGATTATTAAACTCTTCCAAACACGACGAACAGGTAAATTCTCTCTCCGCCTCGACATGCACCGCCACCGACAGGCCGTCCTCGCCCTTCCAGGCCTCGGCGCGAACCAAAATATCGCTGGGAAAATGCATAATACCCACATCAATGTCCAGATCTGTGGGGCTAATCTCCTCTTCCAGGGTGACGCTTTGATTCTCTTTGAAGGTTTTAAGGAAAAATTTCATAGGTTTTGAAAATTAGTGCTTATATTTCTTTTTAATGGCTTCCAGCACAAAATCAGGCACAAAAGGACTGACATCGCCTTTGAGCCTGGCCACTTCTTTGATATGACGGCTTGAAATATAAGAATACGATTCGTTGGGCATCAAGAAAATCGTTTCAATATCACCGGCAAGCTTGCGGTTAGTGAGCGCCATTTGAAATTCATACTCAAAATCGGAAATCATGCGCACGCCGCGAATCATGGCGCTGGCGCCCTTTTTCCGGGCGTAATCCACCACGAGGCCGCCAAATGCCTCTACCGCGACGCCTTTCATCGAGCGGGTCGCACTTTCCAAGAGCTTTACGCGTTCTTCGACGGAAAATAAAGGGCTCTTGTCGGCGCTGTCATGCGCGACGGCCACAATCACTTCGTCAAAAATTTCAAGCGCTCTCTGGATCAGATCGATATGTCCGAAAGTAACGGGATCAAACGTGCCTGGATAAATACCGCGGGTTCTTTTCATCTTTAAAATCATTATAGTGAATGCTGAAAAAGCCCGCAAGGGATTTATCGCGCTATGTTATAATTCGAATTGATGAAATCACGTCAGCGCCTCGTTAAATAATAACTCATCCCGTTTGGAATCTTGGCGGCCTTATCCGCGCTTTATTTGCAGTTTGGCATTCTTCCCGGCTCCCTCAAAAATATCGCGATTGAAAAAATAGAGGCCTCGACCCCTTTCCGAGTCCGCTTCGATAAATTACTGTATCTGCCTTTTCGCGGCGTTGCTTTTGACAATCTCTCGGTCACCGAGAAAAACGGCGCGCCCATTTTTTCCGCCAAAGAAATGTCTTTTGATATCAAGTGGGTGCCATTTTTCAAAGAAGACAAAATCATCGTTCGCAATGTTTATCTCGACTCCCCGGTTTACGACTTTTGCTTAAAACCCCGACGCGTGATTATCGCGCCGCGGCCGGTCAAAACAAAAATCTCGGGTCAGATCGATGTGCCGGTAATTGACGACAACAAACAGCCGGATCTGGCCGAGTCACTGGCTTCTGGCCCCGAAGGCTTTTTACCGGAAAATGTTTATATCGAGCAAATTGAGGTCGTGGACGGACGCGTCACGATACGGCAGGCACCGGGCTCGCCCGTCCTTGAAACGCTCCAGTCCATTCGCATGCGCTTTGGTTACCGGAAACCGCCCTATTTAGTTTTTGATGGCTCGCTTGTTGCCGGCCAAAAAGCGCACTCCGCTTTGACGTTGCGCGGCACCTGGAATCTTCAAACAGAAAATTATGAATTTTATATTCAGTTGATCGGTAAAAAAGTGCCGGATTGGCTGGCGGAATTTCAGTCAAAAAATTTAATTCAGCTTCGCGAGGGTCAATATTTGCTCCAAGCGCGTTTAGTAAATACTCCGGACGATAAAATTCTGTTTGACGCAAAAATTAAATTAGACAATGCCCAGCTCGAACTTCAAAAAACCGAGTGCCTCGGCCGCATCCTTGTGGAAGCCAAAGGACTCTGGAACCCTTCGCTGGCTCGCGTGGAGCGCTATAAAGGACAGCTCAAGTTAGAGCAGGTGAATGTGTCGCATCTGTCCAAAGAAATTGATCAACTGGATCGTCTGAGCGGTGCGATCGGATTTCAACCGGATCTTTTAACCTTTGACGGCGTGGAAGGCACTTACAAAAAAATTCCTTTCCACGCGGACGGCAGCTTGAAATCATTTACGGAATTAATTTTAAATTTATCCATCCAAACCCATTCCAGCATCCCCGAGCTTTTGTCGCTTCTGCCGGAGGATCAGAAAAAATTATTGGAAAATTTTAAAGTGGAAGGCAATTGCTCCGCTCTCACGGTTTTGAATGGTTCCCTGAAAAATCCGGGTGCCCTGCAAAAAGAGCATAAATTATTAATTCAAGATGGAGCCTTGACGGGTCTCAAAAATCCGATCAGTGTTCAAAAAATCCATACGGAAATTTTCGCCAATGACTCCGGATTTAAACTCGAAAACACTCGTTTTGAATTGAATAAAAAATCTTATCGTTTAAGCGCGCTCATCCCCAAAGATCCGGCGGCTCCCGGGAGTGTTGAGCTAAGCTCCGATGAACTCAAGCTGTCGACGCATTACACGCTCGAAAAAAATTCGGTCGGCATTGAAGGCGCTCAGATCCGTTACCGGGGATTTCAAGGTCAGGCGAAGGGACATGTGATCAACTTTCAGAAGCCCTTTTTAGACCTGGAAGGAACTCTTTCAGCGGAGTGGGATGAGATCAAGGCTTTGGTGATGGAGCGCGCGCCG
The DNA here is from genome assembly GCA_023247915.1 of Candidatus Omnitrophota bacterium. GTDB lineage: Bacteria > Omnitrophota > Gorgyraeia > 2-02-FULL-51-18 > 2-02-FULL-51-18 > JAHFFN01. The sequence goes on along the minus strand of JAHFFN010000041.1, from coordinate 4,257 downwards.
GCGCTAAAAAATGCGGGGCTTCACGGGCATTTGGAGGGCAATTTTATTTTGAAAGGCCTCTGGAATGAGCCCAAAAACTGGAATCTCAAGTTAGACGCGCAAGCCAAGCCGCTGTGGGTTAAAAATACGCTTCGTTTGGATAATTTTGAATTGCAGATCCGCATGCAAAATCAACTCATCAACATCCCCTACATTCACACCCAGTTTTACGGCGGCACCGTCGGCGCGCGAGCGCTTTTTGATCTCTCAAAACCTAAATTATTTTTTGACACCAAAATCCAGGGTAATCAAATCAATCTCGGCGCTCTTTCGAAAGACTTTGGACTCAAGCTTAAGAATTTTTCAGGAACCGCGTTGTTTCAAGTGGCGATGCGCGGCTTTCTGGAAGCGCCGGAAAGTTATCGCGGCCAGGGCGCGCTCGATATTCAAAACGGAAGTTTATGGGAAACTTCTTTATTCAAACAAATGGGAAGCCTGCCTTTTGTGAAAGTTGAAGGATTGGATGTGGTTTTGTTTCACACGCTGAGCGGCACTTTTGTGATCCAAGATAAAAAAATATGGACTCAGGATCTGACACTCAACAGCGACACCGTGGACTTGTCGCTCAAAGGCAGTCTCAGCTTCGCGCAGGAGCTTGACCTGCTCATGGACATCCAATTCTCCCGCGACGTCCTGCGCGGCGCCATGAACACCGGCGGCATCGTCCCCTTCATCGTCCAAGAAGCCGCCCAATTCATCTCCAAATACCGCATCAGCGGCACCCTCCAAAACCCCAAATACGAAAAAGCCGACGCCTCTGTTATTCAGGGAGTCGGTAATACTGTGGGCTCTATTTTTAAAAACCTCACTCCTTAAGAGCTGATCATTTCCAACAAACCCCACGGTTAAGGGTAGCGCAAACTTCAGTTTGCGTAATTCAGATTGAATTCAAAATACCCAAAAAGTTTGAGGTGCTAAGGAGAAGACCCTTCAGAAAACAGTAGGTCGGGTTTAAACCCGACCTACTGTTTTCTAGGAGCTACCTTATAAGTTAGTTCGAGGTCGGTTTGAGTTGTGTGCAATCAACATGATTTGGCAGGTTGAAACCTGCACTACAGTCGGGACGTTAGTGTGTTAGCAGTAGCCCTATTCTCGAACCGGAAACTTGCCAGCTAGACAGGCCTTAAACATCTCTTTAACTTTGCTATCAAAATCAGTCGTAAGAAGGTATTCGATGTAGGCTCGGTCGCGGACAATAATCTCTTTGATGGAAAGTTTGCGCCCATATTTTCCGAAGACGGGATATAGCTCTCCATTCCACCAGCGAAATTTACGCTCGTCATCGAAGAAATCGGCGGGCGGTTCGTAATCGAAATCGATGAGCGCCTCAATAAATTCATTGCCCTTGCCGTATTTTTGAATCTGGGAATTTAAAATCTCAAGTGTGGCTTCGGAGTCTCCGAGCGCGGAGTGCGCGTTTTTTAATTCCTTCTGGCAATAAAATTTGTACGCCGCTGTCAAATCGCGCTTTTCATGGATATGATAAATTTTCTGCGCGTCGTAAATCGTGCGATGCCGCCACTCCAGCTTCTTCCCCACCTCGTACATCTCGCGCTCCAAAAGCGGCAAATCAAAACGTTCAATGTTGAAGCCCCCAAAATCCGCGTCCCCGATAAACGCGAGCACCTCGTCCGCGATTTGAGCGAACAAAGGACTGTCTTTGACATCTTTATCCGAAATGCCCGTGAGCTTCACCACCGCCGGCGGGATCGCGATCCCCGGATGCACGCGCTTCACATAGGATTCTTTTTTTCCGCCATCGGAGCATTTGAGCATGCCGATCTCAATGATTTTATCTTTTTCAATCCAAGTGCCGGTGGTTTCTAAATCGATCACAACGAGAGGATGCGTGAGTTTCATGGAAGGCATTATACAATAAAAATCGTCATCCTGAGGCGTTTTCGCCGAAGGATCTGTTTTTAGATCCTTCACTTCGTTCAGGATGACGTTGCTATTTATGAATAATGATTGCTTGAACTAAAAAATATTAACTATTTTGCGCGCCGACCAGCGAAGAAGGATTGACCGTCGTTGCCAAAGTGCTGGAGCTAGAAACACCTTCCGGCAAAATCTGCTTTATTTGGGATAAAGCCGCCTGCTTCTCTTCCAATTGATTCAACACGCCGGCATTGGCGACAGCCTGGCGAGCGGGAGTGTTTCCATTTTCCACGCGAATCAAATTCCCCTGCGCGTCATAATAGGTTCTAAGAAGCACCGTGCTCATGGAGCCACCCTTCGTCTTAACAGTGACAGTATCAATGATCCAGCCGTTGATCTGATAAGTCCATATCTTCTCCAGGAAATAGGTCAACTGGCCTCTTTCATCTCGTCTCACCTCTAGGCTGTGAGTCACGCGTGTTTTGGGCTGATCGAGCGAGGAAGGATCCAATTCATATTCCGCGGATACCTGACTTTTTAATGCCCCCACGCTAGCAGGAGTGGATCCGTAATACTCAGTTTTTCTGGTCGACAGAACATACTGTTCGCCCGAAAAATATCCATAGCCCGTTTCCGTTTCGCGGGTTTTTAAACCTATCGAACTATAAACAGACATATCGACATTGCTCACACGCCCTTCAGAATCATAAGAAGTGGTCTTAGAGGAGATTTTGGAATAATTCTCCCAAGCCCTAGCCCCTCTGAGCTGGTAATTGTCTTCCTGAGTTGAAAGTAGTTTTTCTGTATTCTGATCATAAGTGTTTTCGACTCTGGAATAATTACCTCCCGGCGTCCAAGTCTCATGGCGTTTTTCGACCACGTGATGCGTCGCTTCAAAAGCCTGATAGAGCCGGAAATCCATAAGACGATCATAATTGCCGGGATAATAAACGGATTTGGATTGAATAAACTGAAAATTAATGGTCTCGGGATTTCCCGACCATTGATAGCCATAGCTCTCAACTGAAACAATGCGGCCATTATTCACTCCCCACAAATCACCCTGACGAATATCCGGAGTTCCTTTGGCACCACTGTACGTAAAAATCCATTTCGGTTGACCGGCCAACGGCCCATTCACCGTCTCCCCTTGCTCCCCGTAGTAATAATAGTCTTGCGTTTTTACCGGCTTGTCTGAATTACCGCTAAAATATTCGACGTAATCCGTGCGACCTAGGGTGTCGTAATGAACCACACGCGCGCCATATTCAAAGGGAGTGCCCGTGTAGTAGCGGATATTGTCTATTTTTCCGTTCTCGTAGGTTTCAATACGATCCAAACTGCTTCCATCCGATTTTTCGATAAATTTGATCTGAGTGTCTCGGGTCTGGAGGCCGCTGCGATTCCATTCGTTGATTTGAACCGAGTAAGTGCCGGTAAAATTATTCGAAACCATTTCATACGTGTATTTTTCTTCGGCTCGCTTGCTTCGAGTATTGTAATAAAAATAAGTTTTGCTCGTGATTGCCAGATTGTAGCCATCGGGGCTAATCCTGGAATCGGCGAAAGTCAGCACGTCAAGACCCTCATTGCCGTAAATTGTCTGTAAATCATATGAAAAAAGACTCAAAGAATTGACATGTGCCAAAGAGACTGGCTCTGCAGGCGGAGGGAATTGCGAAAGCTGATAAAGCAAATAAGCGCGAAGAAAATAACCACGGAGATCCGCCGCATAAGAAGGATCCAGGGGCATCCACGTGCCCAAGGCATAGAGCGGTCGATTCGCGAGCTCAGGCTTTCCGCCTTGATAGTCAACGATTTCGGACGGTTGCGTCGCAATCGCGTCCAAATAACCATAAACCTGCGTGTGCGTCGGCGTTACTGCGCCATCATCGAAGTATTCCATGTGATCCGTACGACCTTGGGCATCGTAATAATGCCTCACTTCGACAAATGAAGTTTGGTTTCCGTTGATGTCCCATTTTTTTGAATAATAATAAGTTGCCCGCCACAAACCATTACCGACCGCGCTGTACTGGGAAAAATCCTCCCGATACTTTGTTTGAGTGCCTGCGCGATAAAAGGTAATTTTTGTACTGGTTGGGTCTATCGGATGCTGCGCAGCATCATAGGTCGATACACTGACCCAGTCGACTTGTAATCCGTCCGCATGAGCGACATTGTACGCGTAGCTCGTTTCCGAATGATAAGTCGCGCCCGCGGCGCTGTAATTCCAAGTATATTCTTTATATTTTTGAGTCGTACCCGCGTAATAAAAGACACCGGTGATCGCTGTAGGAGAAGTAAAGCTGGGAAGACCATCATAAGTATTGGTTGTTA
>JAHFFN010000005.1 GCA_023247915.1 Candidatus Omnitrophota bacterium | reverse complement strand
CTTCTTGGCTAATACGGTGGTGATGGCAGCCGTTAAAGTGGTTTTGCCATGATCCACGTGTCCGATGGTGCCGACGTTGACGTGTGGTTTACTACGATCGAATTTTTCTTTGGACATTTGAACTCCCTCTTTCTTAGGTGCTTCTTATGAACCGATGAATGAAAGCGACAACCGAAAAAACAAAAATGGAGCTGGAGACCGGGATTGAACCGGTGACCTTCTGCTTACCATGCAGATGCTCTACCAGCTGAGCTACTCCAGCAGAAAGCACAGAACAACAGGTTCGTTCTTTCATCCACAGCGAAGACCCGATTATAATATTTTTAAAAAACCTGTCAAGAGTTAATATTCGCTGGCGCTTGCAGTTACAGCGGTATTTTTAGAAACAAAAGAATGCCGATCAATATTCCGATCTTGATATGATAAAAAGGATAAGCGCGCGCGACCGGAATATCCTTTTTTGGCGAATGCGCAAAATAAAGCCTCTGGAAAGCCGTCCAATGTGCCCCCACTCCTAAAATCCAAAGCGCGGGTGCGAGATTGTGAAGGAGAAGCGCTAGCGCTATCAAAACAAGGCGCTCCCCTCTCTCCCAAAATCCAACGCGGCAAGTCTCTATCTCACACTCCGCTCTGGCTCGAATATAACTAATCGCAAAAGACCCTAAGAGAGCGCTGAAGGAGAGAATAGCGTATAAAATTCTTAAGTGTCCCAAACAATAAAACAAAATCCCGCCCAACACAAATCCGTCGCCGTAACGATCCAGCGTCGAATCTAAAATCCCGCCGAACGCTTTTGCGGTGCCCGCCTCCCGAGCGACCGCGCCATCCAGCATGTCCAGCGCTCCGGAAAAAAGCAAAACCGCGCCCGCGAGAAAAAAATGTCCTTGATAGGCGAAGATGCCGGAGAGTCCAGCCGCAACTAAGCCGGCGGCGGTGAGGAAGTTAGCGCTAATTCCAAACTTAATTAAAATTTTTGCGAGAGTGTTTATCGTCATACAAACTTAGAGTAGCACTGCCTCGTTAAATTTGTCGACTTTAAAAAAAGAAAGGTTTTGAAGAAATTCGGAGGTTTGATACTATATAAAAGATTTTGAAGGGGTTTCAAGCGGGTGTAGTTCAATGGTAGAATTCAAGTTTTCCAAACTTGCTACGCGGGTTCGATTCCCGCCACCCGCTCCACCCTCACCCCTCATCCAGCAAGTGATGTTTAATATTCTTCCCTTCCTCGATAAAAATCACCTCTTCGGCAATATTGGTGGCATGATCCGCGATGCGCTCGAGATTGCGGCTGACCAAAATTAAATCCACAGCCCGTGTAATGCTGGAAGGATTTTCCATCATATATGTCAAAAGCTCACGGAAAATCTGCGCGTTGAGCTGATCCACCGCATCGTCACGTTCACACACATTCTTGGCGAGTGCCGCGTCATGATTCACAAACGCGACAATGCTATCACTGATCATTTTTTGCGCCAAATGCGCCATGTTGGGAATGTCGATCAGCGGTTTGAGCGGCGGTTCTTTGAGAAGATAAAATGCCGTCTCGGCGATATTGCAGGCCTGGTCGGCGACACGCTCAAGATCATTATTGATTTTAAGAATCGCGGTTAAAAGTCTCAAATCCCGCGCCGCCGGTTGGCGGCGAGCCAGAAGCCTTAAAATCTCGTCCTCAATTTCCACTTCGGATAAATTAATGCCCCGCTCCAATTCCAAGACTTTCTCAGCCAACGCTTTTTCCCGTTTTACCAGAGACTGGACTGCCAAACCGATCATCTCTTGAACGCCATCGGCCATTCTCAGCAACTTCTCTTTTAAAACTTTCAGCTCTTCATCAAAATGAATTTCCATGGGGCTCCCCTATCAACCAAATCGTCCGGTGACATAGCTTTCTGTCATCGGATTGTCGGGTTTGGTAAAAATTTTGTCGGTGTTTCCAAATTCAATCAATTTTCCTAAAAACAAAAACCCAGTCTCATCGGAAACACGCGCCGCTTGTTGCATGTTGTGCGTCACAATCACGATCGTGTACTGTTTTTTAAGTTCAAAAATTAATTCCTCGATACGCGCGGTCGCGGTCGGATCCAACGCCGAGCACGGCTCATCCATCAGAAGTACCTCCGGCCCCACCGCCAACGCGCGCGCGATGCAAAGCCTCTGCTGTTGACCTCCCGAAAGCTGGAGCGCCGATTTCGACAGATTGTCCTTCACCTCATCCCACAGCGCGGCGCCGCGCAAACTCTTTTCGACGATTTGATGAATGATCTCTTTGTCGCGAAGCCCTAAAATCTTGAGTCCGTACGCGACATTGTCAAAAATAGATTTGGTAAACGGGGTGGATTTTTGAAACACCATTCCCACCTTTCGCCGCAGTTCGACCACATCGGTGTCTTTTCCGTAAATATCTTTTCCATCAATCCGGATAGCCCCCTCGATACGCGCGTGAGGAATCAAATCATTCATGCGGTTGAATAACCTTAAAAACGTGGACTTGCCGCAACCGGAAGGGCCGATCAAAGCGGTTACTTTTTTTGGGCGAAGATCCATGGAGATATTTTCAAGCGCTTTATGCTTGCCATAATAAAAGTGAAGATTTTTGACGGAGATCTTAATCTCTTCCTGAGTTAATCCCTGAGACTCTCCTGTCTTCGACACCGCTTGAGGATTTATTTCTAGTTGGCGTTCCATGACTTCCTCGATGGGCATAACAAACTCCTCATTTTCTTCCCGCAAACATTTTGGATTGCCTGGAAACAAAATAATTGGCGATTAGATTAATTAAAAACACGATGAAAATTAAAACCAGCGCTCCCGCCCAAGCCTGGCGATGCCAATCCTCAAACGGTGAAATCGCGTAAGAAAAAATTTGGATTGGCAACGCCGCGATGGGCTCGGTCAAATTGCTGTGCCAAAACCGGTTGCCGAAGGCCGTAAAAAGAAGCGGCGCGGTTTCCCCCGCCACGCGCGACAGAGCGACCATGACGCCGGTGATAATGCCACCCTTCGCCGTCGACAACACAATATCAATCGTCACTCGCCAACGCGGCGCACCCAACGCGAGCCCCGCCTCCCGAAGTGTGCTGGGAACCATTCTTAAAAATTGTTCGGTGGTTCGCGTGACAATGGGAATCATCATAATGCCCAGCGCCGCGCCCCCCGACCACGCCGAAAAACTCTTCATTGGCACCACAAACAGCGTGTAAGCAAAAATACCGTACACAATCGACGGCACGCCATTCATCACATCCGTTAAAAAACGAATCACAAACGCAAAGCGGCTACCCGCGTATTCACTCAAATAAATTCCCGCCCCCAACCCGATCGGCACTCCCACTGTCAACGCAATCCCCAGAAGAATCAATGTGCCCACAATCGCGTTGGCCATCCCGCCGCCGGATTCCCCCACCGGCTTCGGAAGCTTGGTGAAAAAATCAAGATTCAGCGCGGAGAATCCTTGTGTGAGCAAATCTCCGAGAATGGAAAAAAGCGGCGCCAACACACACACGGCGCATAAAAATAAAAAATATACCGCAATGCGATCCTTCCAAAAACGATAAGAGCGCGTCCTTTCGAACGCGGCTTTTATAGCGCTCGCGGTTTGAGCGTCGTTCCGGTGGATTGTTTCTGCGTAACCGACCATATGAGCATCCTTGCGATCATGTTCACAATAATAGAGACAATAAAAAGCACTAAACCCATTTCAATGAGCGCGGATAGATAAAGATTGCCCGTCGCTTCCGTAAATTCATTGGCGATCACACTCGCCAGAGTGTAACCGGGAGAAAAAAGCGACGGCGAGATCGTCACATTGTTTCCAATAATCATAGTCACAGCCATTGTCTCGCCGATCGCCCGACCCAGCGCCAAAATGACGCCGCCCAAAATCCCGGTTTTACCGTAACTTAAAATAATCGAACGCACCGCTTCCCAGCGTGTGGATCCCAGCGCATAGGCGGCTTCTTTGTACACGTGAGGCACCGTCATAATCACTTCACGTGAAATGGAGATAATAAACGGCACAATCATGATCGCCAGCACCAGACTCGCCGCCAGCATTCCTACGCCATAATTGGGTCCTTGAAAAAAAGGCAGGAATCCTAAATATTTTCCTAAAAAAGGCTGAATGTTCGTACGCATCAGCGGCACGAGTTCAAAAATCGCCCATAAACCGTAAACCACGCTTGGAATGGCCGCCAAAAGATCAACCAAAAGCGACATGCTTTTTCTTAAAAACGGCGGCGCATATTCCGCCAGGTAAATCGCGGTTCCCACGCCAATCGGCACCGCGATCAAAAGCGCTACCAGAGATGTCACCAGCGTGCCGTAAATAAACGGCAGGGCGCCAAAGTTTTCAAAAACAGGATCCCAGGTCATGCCCGTAAAAAAAGAAAATCCGAAGTGTTTGATGGAAAGCATCGAGGAGCGCGTCAACTCCGTGATGATTCCAACAATGAGCAAGACGATGATGAGCGCAAAGCCCATCATCGCCGCCTGGAACAACCTATCCCCGCCATCCTTGCGGGATTTCATACTTGGTACATGCTCAATACTTGATTTCTTCGATCTTTTTATCAATCATTTGCACAACCTCTTGAGGAAGCGGCGCATACAAAAGATCCTTAGTGTAGGACTGCCCGTCATGAACCGCCCAGCGCATAAAATCAACCAGCGCCTTGCCCTTCACGGGATCCGCTTGGCTTTTATAAACCAAAAGCCATGTAAAGCCGGAGATTGGATACGCTTCGGGATTAGCGCTATTGACCAGCGACACCCGAAAATCCGAAGGGATCGTGACGCCTTCGGCGGCTTTCGAAGTGCTCTCGAGCGAAGGCTCAATAAATTTGCCTGATTTATTTTGAATCGACGCGTACGCTAAATTATTTTTAACCGCGTAGGACAATTCAATATAACCAAGGCTTCCCGGGGTCTGTCTGACAATGCCGGCCACACCTTCGTTGCCCTTGCCGCCCAAGCCAACCGGCCAGTTCACCGAAGTGCCCTTGCCGACTTTAAGCTTCCACTCCCCGCTCACCGCGCAAAGATAATCGACAAAGATATACGTCGTCCCGCTACCGTCTGAGCGACGCGCCACGATGATGGGCATATCCGGAATCTGCAATCCGGTATTCGCCGAAGTGATGCGCGCGTCATTCCACTTGGTGATTTTCCCCAAATAAATATCCGCGAGCACCTCCGGAGTGAGTTGCAAACCCTTCTCCACGCCCGGCACATTGTAGGCCACAACGACGGCACCCATCACCATCGGAATGTGGAAGAGCCGACCCGGCGCGTCCGCCAACTGTTGATCCGTCATCGGACCGTCCGAAGCACCGAAATCAACTGTCCCGGATGTGATTTGCTTGATGCCTCCGCCGGAACCGATCGACTGATAATTGAAACGTGCGTCCGGATTGATCGTGGAATACACATCAAACCACTTGGAATAAATCGGATAAGGAAATGTCGCTCCCGCTCCGTTGATCAGAACCGGCGCCGCCGCAAATGCTGTCGCGGCGATCCCGAGCCCCGCTAAAATCGTGATGATTTTCTTAACCATGATCAGGTCTCCTTAGTCGTTAGAACTTGTAAACTGCGTCGAGTTGAGAACGGAATACGGACTCATTCGTTGAATTTTGAATGCCTAATGTCGCATTGCCATTAAAAGGATTGAGAGGCCTCACGATATAAGCCGTCCAGTTAATAGTCATGTTTTCCGTCAACTGGTATCCTAAGCCAAACTTGTGGCCTTGGCGGTTGGTATAGCCCTGACCACCGGGTCCTCCAAAATCACTGTCGCTAAACGCCGCGACCGCCGCATTCGCCCCAATGGAGTAGTAGCCATAAGCAAGCTCCCAGCTACCCTTCGCCTTGGCTTTGCCAATTTTAAATCCAAGCCCCCAAGCCGTATCCATATCATGGATATTATCCCCATTCGAACGAACAACATCCGTGGTGCCAACATTGGCAAGATTCTCGATGTAGTTGTACCAAAGAGTGACCGGCATTTTGTGGGTGTAAAAAACGATTTCCGGGTAAAGATCAAGCACTCGAAAATCATCGGCGACAATCGAATTAGTCCTTAGATAAGATGTAGCCGTTGTATTTCCGGCGGCCAGTATCGTCTGAGACCAATTGGTGTAATCATAAAATGAGACAGCGCCTGTAAAATCTACCGGCTTGTCTGTTCCAAAATTAAGCGTGGAAAAGGTCAAAGCGCCTTGATACCCCAAGAGGCTCGCGTCCGCGCTGATCCCGGTATTTTCATTCACAATAAATTGTCCGAGAGTCGCTTGAGCATTCAGCTTGTTCTCTTCGGAATTATAAAGAGAAAAATTAGCCTGCTCATAGATGCCTTCCGGCGTCACATCCCCATCCCAAACAATCGGTGTGGAGTAGCGGTAAAATGGATTTTCAAATTTTCCAGCGCCCATTTTCACGCCCTTCAGCGCTCCATAATCTTTCAAGCCGTTTGGCTCGTAGATAGCAAAAGCGCGGTCAATATAGACATTCTTAAAAGTAAAATATCCCGGATTGCCCAACGTCACGTTGGGAGAAGTGTTGTCAGTCGCGACACCGCTTGTGGTGGACGGTGTTCCCGTGGCGAGTCTAAAACCGACTTTCCAATCATCCGCGAAATCTTTCTCAAAACCCCATCTCAAGCGGACACGAAAACGGTTACGAGCGCGATCTGCGGCAGTTCCCGTAGAGCCGGCATCATTATTTTTGTCATAATAACTAAAATTTTCCATGCGAAGCCTGAGATCGCCGGCGAACTTCGTGCCTTTCATCCAAGGAATCGCGTCTCCTATATTGTCTTTGATGCCCTTCTGCCAATCGTTCTCAGTCATCGCAGAGGCAGGGCTAGCTGAAGAAGGTTGCATCGACGCACTCGCCTGAGGAGATTCCAGAACTTTCCGGGATTCTAATTGCTGAATCCTTAGATTCTGCTGGTCAATCGTCTGCTGCATTTGCGTCATCTGTTTCTTCATGCTCTCCAGCATTGAAAGCATTTCATCCCCGGAATCCGCCCAGGCAAATGGGGTGTTTCCCAGCACCACCGCGGCGGCTAGGACAAACCCTAAAAATTTTTTCATACAAACCCCCTGTTTCGTTGATTGATTGGTACTGTGACTGGTTATCAATATAAAAAACACACGTAAAGTAAAAATGAACTCAAAGTAATTTTTTAATGAAGATTGGCTTTACTCCTCTAAAAACCGGTAGCCAAATCCCCGCACCGTTTCGACAAAATTTCGTTGCTTGCCCAGTTTTTTCCGGAGACTTTTGATCTGCATATTGATCGCCGCCTGCGACACCACGGCTCCCACTCCCCAAACCGACGCGATCAACTGTTCACGTTTGACCACACCGCCGGCACGCTTTAAAAGAACGCTCAAAATATTAAATTCTGTTTTCGTTAAAACAATTTCTTTGCCCTTGAGCGTAAAAAGCATTTTTTCTTGATCCAGCACAAAACCGCCGGATACCAAGACTTCTGTTTTGGTCTCTTCGTGGGAAGCATTCTTTTTTCTAAAAATATTTTTGATGCGCGCCAAAAGAACTTTGACGCTGAAAGGTTTGATCAAATAATCCGTCGCGCCAAGTTCAAATCCCACCACCTGATCCACTTCCGAGTCTTTGGCGCTCAGCATTAAAACCGGGATTTGTTGGGTGCTGGAATGACTTTTTAAAAGCCGGCAAACTTCCAAACCATCGATCTGAGGCAACATTAAATCCAAAAGAATCAGCTCCGGTTTTTTGGCCTTGGCGATTTCAAAACCCTTTTCGCCGCTCTCCGCGGTCCAAACACGGTAGCCCTCTTTTTCGAGATTGTACTGGAGGAGTTTCAGAATATCTTTTTCGTCGTCAATGGCGAGAATAGATTCTTTTGGCATGCTCAAAATATAAACTAAGCATATAAAGCGGTGATGAAGGCTTTGTGAAGATTTAGTGAAGTGTGGGGCTTAAAATCAGACTTCGGAGGCGCTTTGAATCACGATGACGCCGGCCAAGATAACACCGCCGGCGATGAAGGTGGAGGCCGTGAGCACCTCCTTAGCAAAAACAGAACCCAAGAATACCGCAACGATTGGATTGACATAAGCATATGTCGACACGCGCGCGACTGTGCTGACTTTGAGCAGCCAAATATAAGCGGTAAATCCAATAAAAGAGCCGATGAGAATCAGGTAAAGAAGCGCCCACCAAGAAGCCGTGGAAACAGCCGCCCACTCAAAATGCGACACTTCCCCGGAGAGAATCGCGGCCACACCCAAGACAAGCCCTCCGCAGAGCATTTGCATGCCGACGGTTAAAAAGGGCGAATCGGGGGAATGAAGCGCTTTGGAATACACCGAACCGGCGGCCCAAGAAAATGCCGCGATTAAAAGCACGCATACGCCGACCCAATGAAAATGCGTCGCGCCGGAGGGACGCACCAAAAACCATATCCCCGAAAAACCAATAACAAGTCCCAGAAAAATAAGACCGTGAGGTTTTTTGCCGCGAATGATCCAGTTAAAAAGAACCATCCAGATGGGAACCGTCGCGATTAAAATCGAAGCGATGCCGGAAGGAACGTATTGCTCCGCCCACGCGACGCCGCCGTTGCCGCCCATCAAAAGAAGGGTACCGACAATCGCGGTAGAACGCCAATGCTCAAGCGACGGTTTCTGCGCGCCGCTTTTTCTTGCCAGCGCGTACAAAAGAATTCCGGAAATAATAAAGCGGAGGCTCGCCATCAAAAATGGCGGCAATGTCTCAATCGCGATTTTGATCCCCAGATAGGTGGATCCCCAAATCACGTAGACGGCTAAAAATGCGAGAGCGATATTAAATCGAGTGGGTTTCATGAAGGAGTGATTTTAACACAAATAAACAACCCCCAGCCTTTTTCAAGACTGGGGGCGGTTTACTTACAAACGATTAGGAAATTAAACTTTCCGAACGTTCGCGGCTTGTTCACCTTTGGGGCCGGCGGTGATGTCGAATTCGACTGTTTCACCTTCGCTGAGAGATTTGAATCCTTCGCCCTGAAGTGCTGAATAATGGACGAATACGTCCTTCTTCCCGCCCTCGGGGGTAATGAATCCATAGCCTTTTTGATCGGAGAACCACTTAATAGTGCCTTTTGTCATTTTACTACCTTTTGTTATTTACTTATGTTGATTCAATGTCTCTCAAGCCCCTACAAAAACAAAAACCGCGGATATAAGTAAAAATCCACGGTTTCTAAACTCATATCTGTATAAGCTTTAAAAACAACCTTTTACTTACTACATGGGAGAGTATACCCTACTTCCCGCCAAATGCAAGGGAAATTTTTGGGGTCTCTAGCCCTACTTTTTTATGTAAGCTTTAACAATCTTTTGCTCGCTTACGGGCTTATCATTCGCGCCGACCGCAGTGTTTTCTATCTTTTGCACCGCTTCATAACCGGTGATGACTTTACCGAAAATCGTGTGCTTCTGATGAAGCCACGGGGTCTTAGCGGTGGTGATAAAGAACTGACTGCCATTGGTGTTGGGGCCGGAATTGGCCATGGCCAAAATACCCGGTTTATTGAATTTGACATCAATGTCAATTTCGTCCTGGAAAGCCTTCCCCCAGATCGATTCGCCGCCCATGCCCGTGCCGGTCGGATCCCCGCCCTGAATCATAAATTCTTTGATGACACGATGAAAAATCAAACCGTTGTAATAACCCTTTTCGACAAGTCCTACAAAATTTTCACACGTTTTTGGAGCCACCTTGGGCATTAATTCGATTTCGACATTTCCTTGGGTCGTTTCAAAAACAACAACGGGTTCGCTCATGTGTTAGACCTTTCCTTTTTCTAAAGATTCCCAACGAGAGTACACTTTCGCCAGCTCCTCGTCAATAGCCGCAAGGCGGGATTTAATTTCAGTAATTTTTCTGGATTCTTTCTGATAGAAATGAGGGCTGGCCATTTTCTCAATAATTTGCGCGTGCTCCCCTTCTAATTTTTCAATGATCGCGGGAAGACTTTCCAACTCCCGCTGTTCTTTCATCGTCAATTTTTTGGGTTTCGCCGGCTTCCCCGCCACTTCTACAACCCGCTCAATTTTTTCCTCCTTTTTTGGAGGCTCCGCTTCTTCTGTTTTCCCATCCTTACGCCGATTCAACCAATCATCGTAACCGCCGGGATGCTCGCAAATCGCGCCATTCCCCTCAAGAATGATCGTAGAAGTCACCACATTATTCAAAAAAGCGCGGTCATGGCTGACCAAAATCAAGGTACCGGCATAGCCGATAAGAAGTTCTTCCAAAAGCTCCAATGTCTCCACATCCAAATCGTTGGTCGGTTCGTCCATAATCAAAAGATTGGAAGTTTTGGTAAAAAGCCGCGCGAGTAAGAGACGATTGCGCTCGCCCCCCGAAAGCACTTTGACTTTGACGCGAGCGCGATCCGGAGAAAATAAAAATTCCTGCAAATAGCCCATGATATGCCGGGGCTTGCCGCCAACCGTTACCGTGTCGGTCTCACCGCAAATATTTTCCGCGACGGACTTATTTTCATCCAGCTGTTCCCGCAATTGGTCGTAGTAAGAGATTTCGAGATTGGTTCCCAGGGTGACAGTTCCTGACTGCGGGGCTATTTTCCCTAGAAGAAGACGAAGAAGCGTTGTCTTGCCACAGCCATTGGGGCCAATCACGCCGATCTTATCGCCGCGCATAATCCGACATGAAAAATCCCGGACAATGCATTTTTCTCCAAAAGAAAATTGGATGTGATCTGCCTTTGTCACCACCTGCCCAGAACGCTCCGCCTCCTGCACCTTCATCCGGACTTTTCCCAGGATTTGACGCTGAGCTTTTTTCTCTTCCCGGAGCTGTTCGAGCGCGCGGACACGCCCTTCGTTGCGGGTGCGGCGCGCCTTGATTCCCTGACGAATCCACACTTCTTCTTGGCTGAGTTTCTTGTCAAACTGCTCCCACTCCATGGCTTCCGCATGAAGCGCTAGCTTTTTGCGTTCCAAAAATGTCGGATAGTCGCAGCTCCAACTATAAAGTTTTCCGCGATCCAACTCGACAATCTTTGTCGCCAAACGCGTCATGAACATACGGTCATGCGTCACAAACAAAAGTGTGCCGGGATATTCTTTTAAAAATTCCTCCAGCCAATGAATGGACTCAATGTCCAAATGATTTGTCGGTTCGTCCAACAGCAACACATCCGGCTTTAAGATCAACGCCTTCGCCAGAAGCACTTTTCTTTTTTGTCCGCCGGATAATTTTTCAAAATCACTTTCAGGATCGAGTTTCATATGCGAGATCACATCTTCGATTTGCCGATGCGTCTCCCACCCCTGCGTGCGATCCATGTCTTCCTGTAATTTATCCAGCTGTTTCATCAGCTGAGGCGTGCACTCCGTCTCCAATTTGTGATGCAAGTGATGAAAATCGCCCAAAAGCTTCACGCGTTCCGGCAGGCCTGAAAGGACGATATCAAACACATTGCCGGTAATATCCGAAGGGACTTCTTGGGGCAAATGCGTGACCTTGATGCCTTTTTGATAGCCAATTTCTCCGCCGTTGATTGTCATCTGGCCTGCTAGGACTTTCATCAGCGTGGTTTTTCCCACGCCATTGCGGCCCAAAAGCGCCACGCGCTCTCCGGGATTAATTTGCAGGCTGATTTTGTCAAAAAGAAGCGGGCCGCCCAAAGCCAGGGAAACTTCTTGAATGCTGATTAACGCCATATTATTTTTTCGTGTTTTTAATGTCTTGAATGATTTGATCGAGCCCTTGCAGAAATCGCGACCGGTCTTCTTTTTGAAATGGAGCCGGACCGCCCAAATTATCCCCCGACCCACGCAGTACATGCAAAAGGTCGCGCGTTGCTAAAATATTCCCGATATTTTCGTCTGTGAAAAGACGCCCCTGCACCCCGATCACACGCGCACCGGCTTTCATGCAGCGATGCACCAGAGGAATGTCCGTCGTTACTACAATGTCATCTTTTGTGACGCGTTCCACAATCCAATCATCCGCCGCGTCAAACGCTCCTTCCACCACCTTCAGCGTAGCGCCCCACTCCTCAGGAAGTTTCATCCAAGAGTTGGAAACAAAGGTAACGGCTAACCCATACCGCTTGGCGACACGAATCACCTCAGGCTTCACGGGGCAAGCGTCGGAATCGACGTAGATATGAATCATGTTTCTATCTTGAGTAGCGCCGGACAATCACCATGGCTATGAACATAACACAGGTCCACGAAATGAACGCGGGAAAAAGAACCGTTGTCCAAGAATAATGTTCCAGCGCTGCGATCGCGACTAAATTACGTATTGTCATGAGAACATAAAGCAAAACCTGTTCCTCGTAAGGTGAGTGATAGGCTTTGCGAAATGTCGGAGCGAATCCGAGTGTATCCACCGTGGTGAGAATCACGACCGCCCAAAAAGGATTGTGGGTCGCGTACCATAACGGCAACGAAGCTAGCGCCAATATGAAAAACACCCAGTCTATTTTTGTAATAGACCCATCCGCTTGGCGTTGATACGCCAAAAAAGCGATATAAAATGTTCCGATCCCCGACACGCCCGTCGACCACGCGCCAACCCCCGCCCCATCCGCCAACTGCGCAAAAAAGACAATGCTGGTGGCTAGCCCCCAAATAATCCATGAAAAAACATGAGGCTTGGTCTGACCGCTTAAAATGGAGCGCGCGTAAGGAATGAAAGCGACAATGGTCAAAACAATCGCGACTGCGTTAAGAATTTCTTTGATTTGAACGGAGATCATGCGCTAATAAATTGAAGGATTTTCTGATGGCGAACTCTTTTGGCAACATGTACTTTAAGAGAAATATGCAGAACCTCCAAAATCCTGAGCAAGGTATCCAGCGTAATATTATTCGTTCCGCTTTCGATTCGGCTAATAACTTGTTGCCTCACCCCCAACTCTTCGGCTAACTGCTTTTGAGTCATCTGTCTTTTTTCACGATAAGCAAAGATCAACTCCGCAAGATCCGCCTTTGCCATTTCTAATTGGATCTCAAGCTCCATCTTGGGGTTGTTTTTAACGATGGAGTCGTAATGCTCCTTGAATGAATTTCCTGTGTATTTACTTTTCATATCTTCCCCTATTCAGCCAATCATTTAATCTATTCATGGCCAACTCCATGTCACCCTTTGGAACCTCACTCGATTTTTTATGAAATGCGTGCAACAAAATAATTTTATCTCTTTCGTAAAAAGAGTACAAAATTCTATGGGAACCGGGTCTTAGCTCCCATAACTTACTCCCCAAATATGCTGCAACAGGTCTTCTTAATAAATATCCTTGGTTTCTCAGCTTTTTAATAAAAGCCAAAATCTTACACTGATGATTCCCCACAAGCTGGTCGATATATTCTCTAACGTATACCTCTCCGCGTGAGCTCTCATAATACCTAATCTCAAACACTTATCTCTCCTTAGCAGTATACAATATATATGCTGTATTTTCAATCTTAGGGAGAAATCAAGGGTCGCCATCTCCCTGCTATACAAGACGTCAAAGGGTCGATTTTGCGTTCAACTATTTTTTAGGGTTTTGGTCGATTAACTGAGGGGTTTGGGAGAATTAGGAGTGGGTCAGGATTTGACGCTAGGGTCACAGTCAGTAACTGCTCCCTATGCTATTTTGTTCATCGGCTCAGTAATTTTTCAATTTTTGAAGCCAGATGAATATCTTTGAAAGAGACTTGCCCCAAAGAATGCGTGCTCAGAACAATTCTTAGATGGCGATAACGCGTCAGATGCAAATCCGGATGGTGATCAGCTTTCTCCGCCAGCACCGCGATTTTTCTAATCAGCCGAACTACGTCTAGAAAATTTTTAGCTTTGTGCGTCGTGGCGATGGATTTGGTTTTTGCAAGATAGCGCCAATGCGGTAAATTTTTGAGATGGGTTTTAAGTTGAGAGGATGTCATTGGAATGGTCATGCTTGAGATTAGCTCTTGGAAGAGATGAAGTCAATTGGGTTTGGGGCTGATAAAATCGTTGATGAAACAAATGCGTTATTCTCGTATAATAGTCCGAACTTGTGAAGCCGCTGGAGGTCGCACACTTCTGTGTGCGACACTTCGCGGCAATCTTGATGATTGCCGCTACGTAGCTCAGTCAGCTGAGCCCTGCATGCGGATCAAAAGATTTATGCTGGAGTAGCTCAGCTGGTAGAGCAACGGTTTTGTAAACCGTAGGTCGTCGGTTCGATCCCGACCTCCAGCTCCAGATTTAGAAGTTTAGGGCAGGTACCTAAGTGGCCAACAGGGGCAGACTGTAAATCTGCTGGCTTTGCCTTCCCAGGTTCGAATCCTGGCCTGCCCATAATTTAGAAAATCGCCTTGGTGTAAAAACCGAGGCGATTTTTTTATGCCCGGCGAAATACCTTGGGAAGCTGTTTGATGATATCGCTCGCCAAAACGGAGAGCTCCCCCTTCTCGCACGCCGCCCTATCTCCCGCTTTTCCATGAAAATAAACAGCCCAACGAGAAGCCTGAAAAGAATCCAATCCCTGTGCTAAAAATGCTGCGATCATGCCGGACAACACGTCTCCGCTTCCGCCTTTGGCCATGGCCGGATTTCCAGTTGTGTTTATGAAAACTTGATCGTTTGCGATCACCAGGGTACGACTGCCTTTTAACACAAGCGTCATGCGATAAAATTTGGAGAGTTTTTTTACAAGAGCAATACGTGTGTCACGATTTTGAGGCCATGACTCGTTAAAAAGACGTTCGAATTCTTTTCGATGAGGCGTTAAAACGAGTGGCGCTTTATGTGCGCGCAACAGTTTCGATTGCCCTTTAAACGCGTTAAGCCCATCGGCATCAAGCACCACGGGAGTAGCGCTAAAGGCGACGAGCCGGCACACAAGTTTGCTGGTTTCGGGGTGAATAGACAGACCCGGACCAATCAAAATGGATTGGATCTTTTTTTTGGTTATAAAATCCTTCAACTTCGTTAATGCACTGCCCGCCATAGACCCTGTGGCGGTCTCAGGAAGTTCTAATGTCATTGCCTCGGGTATAGCTATCGTAATTCGAGACCCCAAGCTCTTAGGAACCGCCAATGTCACAAGTCCACTCCCAGACATCAACGCCGCACGTGCCGACAAAACAGCCGCTCCCGCCATACCACGAGAACCCGCTATAATGAGCGTATGACCATAATGAGTTTTATCGGTATTTTTCTTTCGGGGAAGCAGTGGAAAACGGCTGGCGGGGAGCCGCATTATTTTTGCCGGGTCGGCACCAACATCGCGTTGGCGACCGCGTAATTTTCGGTGTGAGATAGACTTACCACCGCGCCCTTCAGTTTACGTTTAATACGGACTCGTTCGGCCTGGCCATGCCAATGCACTTCCGGCTTGCCGTAGGCATCATTCAAAATCTCAATATTTTTCCAGCCGACAAATTCCCGCTCCACTTCCCCCAGCGCTTTAAAAATCGCTTCCTTGGCCGCAAAACGCGCCGCCAAATGCTGATGAGGATAACGCTTGGAGTACGCGTATCGGAGTTCCCGCGCCGTATAAACTTTATTTAAAAAAGCCTTGCCCCAACGCTTGCTGGTTTTTTCAAGGCGCTTGATCTCAACAATATCAATTCCGATCGCTTGATGAGGGTTGGGCGTTTTCTTTTTCATCGTTGCATCAATTCGCGCATTTCTTGCACCGCTTTTTCAAGACCCACCCACAGCGCGCGCGTCACGATCGAATAGCCGATATTCAACTCCTCGATCTCCTTGATACGAACCACCGCCTTGGTGTTTTCATAATCCAGTCCGTGACCCGCGTAAGTAAAAAGCCCGAGATCCGCGGAAAGCTTGGCCGCCTCGCGCAAACGAGCCAGCTGTTTACGACGCCCCAACCCCGTTTTTTGATTGGCATAATCGCCGGTATGAAGCTCGATAGCCTCGACGCCGAGACGCCGCGCCTCGCGGATTTGCTTGAGATTCGGATCCAGAAAAAGGCTAACCGCGACATTTTTCTTTTGAAAATTTTCAAGCGCTTTCCAGAGATCGTAGCGCTTCTTAAAAAGGTTTAAGCCGCCCTCTGTCGTGCGTTCCTGGCGCTTTTCGGGCACCAAGGTGACTTGATCGGGCAAAAGCTCCAAGGCAGTCTTCACCACCGACGCGGCGACGGACATTTCAAGGTTGAGTTTGATTGGAGTCGCTTTTTGGACGCGAAAAAGATCGCGGTCTTGGATATGGCGGCGATCCTCGCGCAAATGCATCACAATGGAGTCCGCGCCGGCCATCTTGCAGATTTTAGCCGCCTGCACCGGGTCGGGATAAAATCCGCCGCGCGCCTGCCGTAGCGTGGCGACATGATCAATATTCACGCCTAGCTTCATGAGGCCGGTTTGTCCTCAGCGATTTTCTCGATGGGCACCGTTACTTCGATAAAATACGGATCGCCGGTGATGTGAATACCTCCGACACTCTCCAGGGGAATTCTTTTCACCAGCGTTTTAGTATTTTCACTGGTATCCAAAATAGCGGTTTCGGCGACAGAGCTTTCGTCCAAAAGCGCCTCCGGACCGATAACCGTCACCCGGGAAGGATCTGTCGACACCTTCGAATCAACAATGCGATACCCGTCCGGCGGAGAGGTTTCAAGGCGAAGCTTCACAGGCAGAGTTTTGGCAGTCAACTTCAGCAGTTTATACGAAGAATCCGTCGCGCCTTTTTCCATTTCCGCGTTTCTGATTTCATTGTGAATATAAAAATAACCGAGCACTGCGAAAACCAGGGCGATCACTTTGAGTAAAAACGTGCCTTTGAGAAGCTTCATGCGTTGTCCTTCTGAGAAATATTTTTACCGCGGGCTCCCGGCCGCTGAGGCTGATACGACTCGGATAAATTTTGCTTCAACCGTTCTTCATCGATATCGCGGATAATTTTCCCTTGATTCATCAAAGAAACAGCGCCGGTTTCTTCCGAGACCACAATCACAAGCGCGCCGGTCTCTTCACTCAAGCCCAGCGCCGCGCGGTGACGCATTCCAAAAGCCTTGGAAAGTTTTTGACTCTGGGAGAGCGGAAATACACAACCCACCGCCATGACGCGATTGCCTTGCACCACAATGCCGCCGTCATGAAACGGCGTGTTGTGCGCAAAAATAGTTTGCAACAGCTCCGCGCTTAAAATACCGTCGAGCGCGATCCCGTTTTCTCCGTACACTTTGAGACTCACCTCACGCTCAATCGCAATCAGGGCACCGGTTTTGGCGCGAGACATTGAAAAAACGGCTTTAATGATTTCGTGGATGGTGTTTTCTTCCTTTAAGAAACTACGGAAAAGAGGTGTTTGGCCGATACGCGTAAGGCCGCGGCGAAGCTCCGCCTGAAAAATAATAAGGAAGCCGATGATGGATATCTGGAAAATATGGCCAAGCACCCAGCGTATGCTTTTAAGCTCCAATACCTGGGAAACAAAAAACATCAGCACCAAAAAAACCAGGCCTTTCATCGCCTGCATCATGCCGCTGTCTTTGATGTAAACCAAAAGCAGGTAAATGGCAAACCAAAGGCTGGTGATCTCCACCGCCGGCTTCCACCACACCTGGATGATCGCGATAGCCGTGGTCAGCATTGATCGATTAAAAGCGCTAGTTGACGGTGCGGCAACACATCATGCACACGGAGCACATGCGCGCCCTTAAAAATAGCGGCGGCGGCCGTTGCCAGGGATCCATAGAGCCGCTGATCCGGCTCCGCCACGTGAAGCGCGTGGCCAATAAAAGACTTTCGGGAAAGCCCCACCAACAGCGGAGACCCGATCCCTGAAAAAAAATTTAAATTTTTTAAAATTTCCATATTCTGATCCATTGTTTTTCCAAAACCAAAGCCCGGATCAATCAAAATGCTGTCCTTTGAAATCCCGGCTTCTCTAGCAGAATAAACGGCTTTTTTTAAGAAGTCAAAAATATCTTTGACGCAATTTTTATAGCTGGGATTTTTTTGCATGGTTTTCGGCTTTCCCTGCATATGCATCAAAACCACGGCCGCACGGGAGGCCGCTATTTTTTTGGCAAGCCGCCGATTGCCTCTCAACGCTGAAATATCATTAATGAGGAGTGCTCCCTCATCCAACGCCGCGGAAGCAACTTCATACTTGGTAGTATCGACTGAAATGGGAATTTTAATTTTTTTCGAGAGGCGTTTAAGAACCGGGAGCACTCGGCGAAGCTCTTCACGGGTGGAAACCGGCTTGGAACCGGGTCGTGTGGACTCACCACCGATATCCAAAAGATCCGCGCCTTCGTTTTGCATCTGGAGCGCGCGCGCTTCGGCAAGCCCCGGATCGAGATAACGGCCGCCATCGCTAAAAGAATCCGGCGTGACGTTTAAGACTCCCATCAATTTCGTTTGAGCCCCCAGGCGCAAAACACGATCGCCCAGACGGAAATCAAACCGGCTGGAGATTCGGAATCCCGACAATCGCCCTTACCTCTTCCGCGTCCAGGACTTCTTTTTCCAACAATTTTTCGGCCAGCGTTTTTAATTTTTCGATATGCGTGGTGATTTCTTTTTTGGCGCGGGCATAAGCCTCATCCACCAGACGCTTCACTTCCCCATCGATTTGACGCGCAGTTTCTTCGCTGTAGTTGCGCTCTTCGGAAAAATCGCGACCCAAGAAAATCTGTGTTTCTCTTTTTCCAAACGCAAGATTTCCCATCTTATCGCTCATGCCAAATTCGCAAACCATGCGCCGCGCGATCCCCGTGGCGACTTCAATGTCATTATGAGCGCCGGTGGTGATTTCTTCGAAGAAAATTTCTTCCGCCGCGCGGCCACCCATCAGCACCACTAATTTCCCGAGCAATTCTTTTCTGGAAGTCAAATACCGGTCTTCAATCGGCACCTGCATCGTATAGCCGAGCGCCGCCGTTCCACGAGGGATGATAGACACTTTGTGAAGCGGATCCGCTCCCGGCACCAAGAGAGCCAATAAGGTGTGTCCTGATTCATGATAAGCCACCACCCGCTTTTCTTTGTCGGAGATGATGCGGCTTTTTCTTTCAGGGCCAGCCATCACGCGTTCAATCGCGGCTTGAAGCTCCACGATCCCGACCGCATCTTTGCCGTTACGAGCCGCCAACAGCGCAGCTTCATTGGCCAGATTTGCCAAATCCGCTCCGGAAAATCCGGGGGTTTGACGAGCGATAGATTTTAAGTCGACATTTTCACCGATCTTAATATTTTTGGTGTGCACATTCAAAATCGCTTCGCGGCCATTGAGATCCGGGCGATCAATGACCACCTGACGATCAAAACGACCCGGACGAAGCAATGCCGGATCCAACACATCCGGACGATTGGTTGCCGCGATAAGAATCACCGCTTCCTGGGTATTAAATCCATCCATTTCCACCAAGAGCGCGTTCAAAGTCTGTTCTCTTTCGTCATGACCTCCGCCGATCCCGGCAAAACGTTGACGACCCACCGCATCAATTTCATCGATAAAAATAATGCAACCGCGGCCAGTCTGCTTGACACTTTTTTTGGCTTGCTCAAAAAGATCGCGCACACGCGAAGCGCCGACACCCACAAACATTTCCACAAAATCCGAGCCGGACAAGGAAAAGAAAGGTACTTCGGCTTCGCCTGAGACCGCTTTGGCGAGCAATGTTTTTCCGGTACCCGGAGGCCCCATAAGCAGGACGCCGCGAGGAATTTTTCCGCCCAAGCGCTGAAACTTTTTAGGATCCTTCAAAAATTCAATAATTTCTTTGAGCTCTTCCTTGGCTTCTTCCACCCCCGCCACATCTTTAAAGGTGATACGCATATTCGCGTTGAGCTTCGCTTTGGAACGGCCAAAAGCCATGATGCGCCCGCCGCCGGCTCCTCCGCCTTGCCCGCGATAAATCAAAACCCATAGGAGACCCACAAAAAGCAAAGGCCCGATCACCGCGTAAAGGAGCTGTGTCCAAAACGTCTTCTCCGGCTTGATGTCATACACCGGAAGATTTTGCCTCAACAGCCTGTCCAAATCCGCGTCTTGAGTCGGCAAAAGCACATGGTATTTTTCGCCGCTGACAAACTCGCCTGAAATCTCATTGGCGATGCGATAGCCGTTTTTAATGGTATGGGCTTTAGGGTTGGTCTCTAAAAGCGCGAAAAACTCGCCGTAGGTAAGCTGTTTAGAGGGCTTTTCAAGGGGCATTGACCCCAAATGCGCGAAGTAAAATATGCTTAAAAAAAGGAAAATCCAAAGAAAGATAGACCCAGGAAACCATTCACGGGAATTTTTTTTGGGGTTTTGTTTTTTGTTATTATCGGGGGTACTCACAAAGCTTTCTCCATGTTTGTCTTTTAAGAAATTGAGCCATTATAGCAGATGCCCTCTCCTTTGAAAAGCGCGAAACTTTTCGGACTTTTTCTTGACAACAATAAATGCGCTTCATATACTGCGAGAATGAAAAAAATCAAACTCGCGATCGTTGGTGTCGGCAATTGCGCCAGCTCCCTGATTCAGGGACTAGAATTTTACCGAAAAAACCGTAAAAACGGCGGCGCCAAAGAAGCGCTCGGGTTGATGAATTATGAAATCGGCGACTATCGCCCCCAAGACATTGAGGTTGTTTGCGCTTTTGATATCGATAAACGCAAGGTCGGCCTGCCTCTCAAGAAAGCTATTTTTCAAGCCCCGAATTGCACTCAACTGATCACACGAAATATTTCCGGTTCCAACGTGATCGTTCAGATGGGTCCGATCCTGGACGGTGTCGCGGAGCATATGAAGGAACATCCGGATCACAGAACTTTTATTCCCAGCAATAAAGTGCCGGCGGACGTGGTCAAAATCCTTAAAAAAACAGGCGCGGAAATTTTGATCAGCTATTTGCCGGTCGGCTCTGCCAAGGCGACGGAGTTTTACGCCGAATGTTGCCTGGAGGCCGGAGTCAGCTTTATCAATTGCATCCCCGTTTTTATCGCGTCCAATCCCGTGTGGGCGAAGCGTTTTGCGGATCGAGGCATTCCCTTGATCGGCGACGATGTCAAATCTCAGGTGGGCGCCACGATTGTGCATCGCACGCTCGCCAAACTTTTTGAAGATCGCGGCGCCAAAATTGACCGTACTTATCAATTGAATACCGGCGGGAATACTGATTTTTTAAATATGCTCAATCGCGGCCGGCTCAAATATAAAAAAATTTCCAAAACAGAATCCGTGCAATCCCAACTTTCGGAAAGATTGGAGTCTGAAAATATTCACATCGGCCCCAGTGACTACGTGCCTTGGCAAAATGACAACAAGGTGGCTTTTATCCGCATCGAAGGCCGCGGCTTCGCCAATGTGCCTTTGCATATTGAAGCCAGGCTATCGGTGGAAGATTCTCCCAATAGCGCCGGCGTCGCTGTGGATGCCATTCGCTGTCTCAAAATCGCCCGCGAACGAAAAATCAAAGGCCCCCTCTACTCCGTTTCCGCGTATCTGATGAAACATCCTCCCAAACAATACAATGACCATCAGGCCAAAAAGATGGTTCGGGAATTTATCGAAAGAAAACGCAAAGACTAATTTTTTAATACTCTGCAACAAAAAGAAAAACCCCTGAAGCTTTTGGCTCCAGGGGTTTTTTATTGCTATTTCTTATTACTTAGAAGGACACCTTGACTGAAGAAACAACATCAGTCGCTGTGCTGTCATTCGGTGTGGTGTAGAAATCACCGGGGACAAACCAGCTGACTAACAGACCGAAAGAAACGTCTTCGGTGTAGTCATAAGTGGCTTGAGTGTCAACTTCCCAACCGATGTCTTTGCTCTTGGTGTTGCTAGAGGTAAACACATTGGAAGGAACCGTGACCGCTGCCGTATGCACATCCGCATCATTCCAGAAGAAGGAAGCAGAAGCTTCAAGCAAAAGATCTGCCATCGGCTTAAGAGAACCCTTCACTTGGAACATGTTGCTGTTGGTGCTGGCAGGTTGATCGAAGCCGTCTCCGGTCGCATACAGAAGTTCGCGGAAGTCTTCATACGCGGTGTAATAACGGCCGCGATAAAGAAGATTCCAACCTTCGTAGTCAGACTGGGTCGTGTTGCTCAGATCATCTTCACCCGAGAAATGAACGTACTCAAGGGTCAGTTCCGGCTTCCACGTATTGTCGAAACGGTAGGTTCCGAAAATATCCAGACCCAACGCCGAACGATCGCGTTGTTGAGCCACAACCGCGCTGTAGTCACCAAACTGGTACGCGAGTTCCGCGCCGAGGGTGATTTGCGAGATGGGGTCAAACTGCACGCGGCCACCGATGGTGTTGGTGACATTGTTGTCAGTTCCAACGCTTCCGGCTCCGGCTGCTGAAAGAGCCGCTTTATCTTGTTCGCTGATAAAGTAACCTTCTGCAACGGCATTGTATTCGGCGAACTTATAGTTCACGTTCGCGATCCAAAGATCGATATCATCTTCGGCGTTCACGGCGTTTTCATTCAGATTGGAATACACGAAATCAAGCGTCCAAGGATTAAAGTCCAAGGTCGCACGAATCGCGTCAAACGCGGTCGTCGCAGAGTATTCATCGGCAGAAGTGGTACCATTGTTGTCCCATGTTCTGTTGTTGTTTCCGATGACAAAACCACGGCCGAACCAAATATCCTGACGACCAACGGTCAGTGTTAAAGGAGCATAAAAAATCTCCTTCATCTGAACATAAGCCAAATCAAGATCCACGCCAAATTCATTGGCGGTGTTATTGGGGGCTGCACCGGTCGAAGCACCGAGAACGTCCGAGTTCCAATCGCGTTGATTCACGAGATTGATCACTGTGGACACATTGTCGGTGAGATTCGCGGCGACTTCAATCTGCGTATTGCTGCGGAAGAAGCCATCGGAATCAGAACGGTTGTTGAGGCTACCACCGGTAGCTCCAACCACGCCCGGAGCGATGACGGCTGTGCCTGCAGGAACGACGCTAGCATCGTTACCACCGGTCAGATCATAGTTCGTGCGATTAAAGTAGTAAGCGTCGATAGAACCGCTCACTTTGACGTTCTGGGTTTCGGCAAACGCAGGCACCGCGAGGGTGGCCATGAGCGCCAAAACGAATAACGCTTTGATTGACTTCATAGTTTTAATTCTCCTGGTATTTCTTTAATTGTCTACGTTAGGGTATTGCTATTTGGGTAAGAGCTTTATCAAGAGCTCTCTGGTAACCCTGATGCCTTTAGGTTCTTCACCCCTTTCCGCGGCGTAGTTTTGGTTACCTGTTGTAAGTATGTAATACAACAGGGCTAGCGTATCAAACCGCCTTATATCCTGTCAAGCGATTTTTACCTATTCTTAACAAATCTTTAACAAGGGAATTACTACGGGTGGTAGGTGTAGGGGCACGGCCTGCTGTGCTCCTACAAGAAATAGATTAGGCGTTCGACTCGACGGTACGAGCCAGCTGGTTGAGACGCATGGCATCCCGGAAGCTTGCCCAAACAGTGGCCGGCAGAGGAAATTGGTCAATCACCTCTTTTTTGCCCTTGAGATAGCCATCCACAAAGTCTTTGAAGGACATCCGCCCGCGATATTGCGGAGCCAAGGTGAGGAAACGATCAAAGGCCTTTTCAAGATTTCCTTCAGCCACCAGATCCATAATGGACTGAACAGCGCCAAACGCAAAAACCGCTGCTTGATGACTTTGATTGGCCTGCAAAGTGATTTGGAAAAGACGGTGATGGTTGATATTGGCCAATGTCAAATAACCTTGTTTGGTCAATAGAATATGGGGAGCGTCTTTCAGATCTTCGCTCAAAGATTCTGACCCCACAAATTGGGAAGTCTTTTTAAGTCTCAGCGTGCTAACAAATGTCAGAGCTTCCTTCACTTGTTCCCCATCCCCCAAAAATGCCACCGCTGATTTTGAATCTAGGCGGGCATCTTGCTGGCGAAGAAGATTTTCAAGTTCTGCTTTGTCCGAAAAAGCACCTAGATCGATAAGAAATACCGCGGGAGCGCTGCCAACGATCACAGGCGATCCGGCACCACGATTGGTCGATAAAATAGTTTGGAGCTTGTCTGTCAAATCTTCATTAAAGACAGCTTCTTTGATTTGGGATTGGTGAGCCTGACTGACAGCCCCTGAGGAAATGTCGAGCGTATAGCTTTCCCCGCCATCAACTTCAACAAGAAGTTTATCCTCTTGACGATTCAAATTGTAAACGCGAATTTTATTATTCTCTTCCAAGGCAAATGCCTTCTTACCAGAAACCAGCATAGCGATTGCCGTAAAAAATGTTGTTTTAAGCGCATCGCGAAGTGGTATCTCATTTCCCGCCAAACGCGCACCAGCAGTAGCAGTCGGCTCGGACATGGACACCACTTGTTTCATACGATCAAAAAACTGCTCAAGATCTAATATCTCGTCGATTTCTGGAATTTCAAGATGCACCGCCCAACCCTTGTTGGCTTCGGGATTCAGCTTGAGTTCATCGCTCGGGCTGGATGACGGCGGTACACTAAAACCGGCCAGCGCTAAGTTATTAGCCCAAGAATTAGCCGTAGAATAACGCGTATCAAAACCGAGAGCTTTCTGCAGCCCCGCATGTCTCTTCACCGCTACCTGGAGGGCAATTGCCTGACCTTGGATATTCATCGCGTGATGTGAATGTCCGGCTCCAGGGCCTTTGCCGATATCCGCAAAACTATGAAGATCCTCCCGCCACAAACGTTGGACGCTGGAGAGCGGGTCACTCAGCAAGTCTCTCAAATTTTTAGCGTCGTGACCCCGATTTAAATTGCCAAATACCATGTATTCACCATAAGCGCCGGAGCCGATTTTTCGTAAAGCAATCCGATAAATCGCGCCAGCCACGTCGGCGGGGTTGTTGCGGTCAAGCCCAAGGCTGGCGATCTCATGATCAAGTTCCTCAGGCTTCAAAACACCCGAGCGCACAAGAGTTTCCCAGCTGACTTTGAAACCGTTTTGACCAATTACATGCGTTCCGGACGCTTCAAAAATTGCTTTCACTTTTTCGTGATTGGGGTAATCATTTTTCTCGCCGCGTATCCACTGGACGATTCCTTTGTAAAACTCGACCGGAGGCTGGTTAACTCCAATGAGTCCGGCTTTCATCGCCAAGCGGAACTTGGCATAATTAAATACTTGCATCGCACGAGCCAAAGCTTCACCCTCTTGAGCCGAACTCAAATCGAGCACATGCACTTCATAGCCTCGTTCTCTCAAGCTAGCGATTTTTGCATCGGATAAATTTTTAAGCCCATTGATTTTCACCACAAGCACTACCTGATCCGTTTTATCTTCGGGTTTTTTCCAAGAACTTGCCAAAGAAAAGTTGAGTGTCGTTACGATTTTTAAAATAAAAGAGGGTGTTTTGCCAAGAGACTCTTCGAGATGCTGTTTAAACCAGAGACTCGGATCGAGCCAAGTTGGGTCGTCGTTGAAATGGCCTTGCCATTCTTCGGGAAATGCGAGCACAACTTTGTTTCTACCTGCCTGCTGATTCGCGAACATCCAATCAGCCGCCTCAAAAGCTCGAACCTTATCCTCTTGAGTAAGATTGAGCCCCTTCGCCCAGTCTTCGGGATTTCCGCCGGAAAGAATGTACGGAATCAGGAAGCCGTAAGTAACATAATCGTGGCGACCGGCGGACGTGGACTGGCCTCCCCATTGATGCGGGATATTGTTTTGCGGTTTGTCCTGCAAAAGACCCAGATCCAACAAAGAACCTGGGATCGTGATTTTCCAGAAATGATTTTCCGTGGCTAGACCAAACGCTTGGAATTGAGGAAGCAGTGCTTTTTCAATATTAAAAATAGGTTCGACCGAGGTCTTGCCCAATGCCTGTCCCACCACCGCCGTTTTACGCAACCCGCTGGCGAGTGCTGTTTGATAAGCGGTGGACTGCTTATCGGTAAAATCAATAGCGGCTATCCCCATCTCCGCCGCTTCCTGAAGAACGATTTCGTCAAAAATTTCCTGGATTGTGCTGGGATCCACGTCATCGAGACCGAAGAAGTGAACTTGTCCTTTTAAGGTGCCGGTCGCAAGCGCCGCGTACTTGTCTTCGATTGATCCGCCCATGCCCACCCAGAGCAAGTATTTGAGCTGACCGCCCGACTGGGCAACGCCAGCGCGGATTTTATTGGCATAACTCGTAGCTTCTTCGAAAATTTTCTCTTTCAGACCAGGCGTATTCATCGCTGAGGGCATTTGGAGAGAAGAAGTGACAAGTTGCCCCGGGGTAAAATTTCCTCGTTCATCATGAATCGTCGCTGCACTCAAAAATGGCCGCATGGGTTCCGGAAATTCATTGATCGTTTGAGCGGGCTTGACGATAGCAAGACCCGTGTTTTTATCCCAAATTGTAGGATTCAAAGCCGCCGCGTCAAAAGCTCTGACCTCTTCGACCAAGGATTCATTTCCCGCCAAACGCGCGGCGGGAGCTTCGGGCGCTTTGATTTGCTGAATGCAGCGCACCACGTCCGACAGGGTTTTGAATTCTGCGGAAGCGGCGTCGGGAATATCGATTTCAAATTCTTCGTCCAGATCCAACACCATTCCCACATGATCTATCGAATCTAATCCCAACGTTTCAAGATCTGTGTCTAAGGCAATTTGATCTATACTCACCCCTTTTTCACGCAATACATTGGCGATGACTTCTCTGGCTCTCCGAGTAATGTTCTCTGGAGTAAAATCGGCTGCATTTCGGATGGCCTCGGCAATCATCGCGCGCATAGAATCAAGCTCGGATAAATTACCCTTTAACCAATACGCGATCGATTCCAAATCGCCACCCTTCGTCAGATCCCAAGTATGCGAAGATCCGTCATTCCATTCAATGTGAACTCTATCCCAACCCGCTTTAACCTTGGAAGGCTTCTTGTCGCCCCACTCTTTAGTCTTCTCATCAATATATCTTTTCAACGCACGAGACGCGGCGGTACTCGAGTTATCGACCATCAAAGACTTGTGAGGGAAAAACCTAACTTTAGATTTTTCAACTTGAATCAATCTTCCTTCGAAAGGCAATAAAGTGTGCTGGGTGGGCTCATAACTCAAGATCTCGGCCATCTCAGGATCTCGATCGCTTATTAGCATGCCATGATAAATGCCTGCATAAGAACCCTCGGTGACCTGAAATAAAGCTGTTTGATAAATTGAGGGCTCTCCCTGGCCATTAAAAAACCTATTCGGCATATACCGCACGGCGGTTTCGAAATGAGATTCAAACCAGTCAAGCGTGGCCCATTCAGGAGTGTTTAGATGATGCTCGTCTACAAGCAAAGTTTGTATTCTGTGAGTCGGTTTGACGGGTTTAAGATTGTCATTTTTCAGCACAATCCGCGGACCGGTTCCGCCCATATAAATTACATCCCCCTGATCGAGATTTTCCGCCGCCAAACGCGCGGCAACGACAGGATGTAATTCACTTTCTACTGTAGTAGAAATATAGCCTTTAAATATTTCCAACAGTCCATTGGAATCTTTTCCGTAGGAATTTTTTTCCTTCGCGAGAGCCTTTAACGTTAAAGTGCGGCCGTCTCCGGAGAGGCTCATCTGGACAAATGTAATTCCATCTTGATCATTGATACGAATCGATCGATTCGGCACCTCGACAGTGGCCTCCTCCTTTAAGATGCCTGCATCGCGTGCCGGAATAATGAAGCCGTAATTATCCCGTAAAAAATAATGCACAAAGTGATGGACGCTTGGAGCGGTCTGCCCTGTGTATGGCGTTAACCATCTTTTGATGGCATCCGCCTGCGCCGCTGTGAGCGAATACTGACGACTTACTGACGGTATCGAATCCGCCAAACGCGCGCCGGCGGAGGGAGCATAATGCACTTGGATATTTTGAGGTTTAAAATAGTGCCACGCATATCCCCCGTCCCAAGAAACTCTGACTTTATATTGACGTACCCGGGGATGCAGGGCAACAGAGAACTGATAAGAACCATGAGGGTCTTCAGCATTAAGAGGCTCTATCGCTTCTTCGGAAAACCATTGGTTTCCATCTCCCTGCGGATCTTCATAATAAAGCTGTACCTTCAATCTTTTGAGCTCTTTCTCTGTCAATGAGCGGTCAAAATTCACATCAAAATAGATTATCTGCTCATTTTTATTTAGCGTCTGATGAACGCCATTGTCATGAACAAGCGGAGGATTAAAATTATCAAATCCTAAAAAGCGAAGCTCGGTCCTTCGACTAATCTCTTCGACAATAGCGGAATCATCCCGCAGGGAAACGCCCGGCTCAGGCGTTTGAATCACCGACAAGGCGGAATCTACAGAACGGGCATGCTCAGCAATCGCTGCTTTGTCCGTTACCAAATAATCATAATCCGTGTAAGAGTGCGATGCATACTGCTGGGGATGGTTATAATGATAATCGGTTGCTTGAGTAACGAAATAGCCTTTGCGAGTCAACTGCCATGCCAAAGAATCAGAGTTTGCCCCTAAACTTAAAAGAATTTGATGTTTTTTAGGTTCTAGATTCTGCGCTTTGAAATTAAGGGTGTTCCCTGTAAAAGAAAGCGTGATTAGCTTGGGTGATGGCGTAAAATATTTTTCAAGGCTAGCATCAAAATAATCTTTTTCAACCGTAGGACCAAAATAAACGGCATCCAGCCCGCTATGCGTTGCCGCTTGGTCGAGAATGCTAAGAAAATGCAACCACGACGGAGAATCTCCATGCTCTCTCATCGCCCGCAGAACGTCCACGGTATGGTTCTTGTCCCTATGATTGTAAACAAATTTGACACCTCTTCGTTCCAGTGCCGCTGCTATCTCTGGATCGGTTTTCTTTAGCTCGTCGATGCTGACGGCCGTCGCCAAACGCGCGGCTTGATGAGTAGCGATGTCAGCCCTACGTCCCCCTAGTTGGCCATGTCTTTGGTAAATACGCGACAGGATCGTGCGCTCTGCATGGCTCAGACTTTGAGAATGCTCCCCAATGAATTGATTTTTCGTAAATAACGGTTGCTCTAGAATAGCCATAGCCGCATCGTGGTGAGAGATGCCGGGGTATAATTCTATGCTTCCTGTTTCAAGAGCTGTTTTGATTGTTTCCGCGAACCATTCCACGTTTTGTGCTTTTATGACCTGCATCATTTCTCTGATTCTACGCAGAATATCATGATCAAAAGAAAACTCAGTGGACAACTCTCTCAAAAAAGCAGGATCGACTTCAAGCGGTCTTTCAAAGTTTGAAGAAAAATGCCCTACCAGGGTATAACCAACAAAAGAGTCCGTCTGCAGATCAATCGCTAAGACTCCATCGGGAGATTTCGTCACCGTAATTTTGTGTGCAAAGTCCGAACCTTTTGCTTTAAAAACTTGAGTTGTGTACGCCTCGGGTGCCGCCAAACGCGCGCCAGTGGGGACACGACGGTACTCCATGACGAAATTAATTCGGTCGGGCTTTTTAGAATCAATATAAGCAGCGAATGGCATCATGTTAAACTGCACTTTCAAAGGCTTGGAAAAATCGCGAGACGCTAAAAGTTGTTTTTCGAAAGTTTTAAGACCGCTGGCTCTCTCATGAAACAAAAAGTTATACGCTTCAAACGCGCCAACTTCATCCGCATTAAAAGACCCTATTTTCTTTTCAATCAAAACGGTTAATGGGAATTCCTCAGTACCACTCGGCTCCGAGGTCAAAACCAGTCGGTAGCCAGAATGCTCGAAGGATAAGCGCTCGGGCTGAGAAGAAAAAGGCGAAGAAAAATGATCCGCTAAAAACCGAGAGATCTTGACTCTGTTTTCAGGCGTCAACACACGCTCAAAAAATATCTTGGCTATAGACGCAACGTCCATATTCGAATCTTGATTGGACAGCCGCGCGCCGCCGGTTTTTTTGGCTGGGGGTGTTTTTAAAAACTCTACTTTAATGGGGACTAGATTTCTTTTGGGAAGGTGTGTTGAATTATCCCAAACCGTTCCTGTGTGGATTGAAAATTGTTTGATATTTCCTCCGGTGATTCCTATTTCCATCGTAATCGGCTGATTCACATCAGAAGCTTTGGGCACTCGGAATGGACCCATAGATCCTGAGTTGGAGTCGTAAGCGCCGGCGGGATCTAAAAGACGAATATAAAATTCAGCGCCAGCGTCGGTAGTATTAAAAGTAAGGCGAACTGTTTTGTATCCGGTTAAATTAACTCGGGTATCTTTATACGTTGAAAAAGCTCCGGCGCCGCTCCAAGTCTGGAAGCCTTCGAGTTGAATAATGGAGCTATCAGCCGCAGGAGTTTGTGTAGAAGCTGTGCGCGTTCTCAAGAAAACAGGTTGCGTCGGAAAAGGCTTTAAAGCGGCCGGCTGTTCGAATGGTAGGACTTTGCCATCTTCCCATTTCAATCCGGTGAAAGCTCCCTGACGCGCAAAAAGCTTGGGCTCTCTTTCATTGGTGTAAATTCCAAACCAATCTTCACTGGCGCGGCCTGTCTCGCGAGATTTCCAACCGCCTTCATTGATGAATTCAAAAATATCGATCCCAGCAAATTTGCCAGTGTTTACAAATGCCGGTTTCGCAGCGCCATACCAACGAACTTGCTCGTCGGAGTTGACGGTTTGAGCCCAGGGTCCGGTCTCAACGACAACCAGCGGAAGTCCCGCGATCTCCCAA
The DNA here is from genome assembly GCA_023247915.1 of Candidatus Omnitrophota bacterium. Taxonomy (GTDB): domain Bacteria; phylum Omnitrophota; class Gorgyraeia; order 2-02-FULL-51-18; family 2-02-FULL-51-18; genus JAHFFN01. Next base: position 28,143 of record JAHFFN010000005.1, on the reverse strand, counting down.
GATAGTTTAACAAAATGTTCAAATGCTTCTGCAATGCCATTGTCGCTTACTTTTTGACCCTCAAAATTAATTCCAGGATAAAAAGTTCCCCCGATCGCATCAACAGGCAATTCTCCATTCAATTCCTTAGCCCATTTCTCATTCATCTCCTTGATGATTTGAGCTTGAGACTCCGTGAGGCTGCCATTGCTCAAAACCACCGGATGATACACGGGCTTAGCGGCGGTGTTAAGCTGCCTCTCTTGCCATTTAATCGCGACGGCGAGCTGCACCATAAAGTCGTAGTATTCACTGCCAATGCGCAGCGGCAAAGACTTGGTGCCGGCAAAAGCGCCGCCTCTGGCATAATAATTATTTTCAACGCCAACCACCCATTTACCCGCCCAAGGCTCTTCGGCGTAAAGCTTGACCATATTCATCACGCTGTCGACGACTTTCATGCGCTCCTGGTACGTGTTAGCGGAAAGCTCAGGGGAACCGGGTTGAGACCAGAGCCCCGCCCAATGTCCGACCGACACATAAAAATCTTTATTCAATTCGTGAGCGCGTCTTAAAATTTTCTTAACCGCGTCAATATCCGCTTTATCTTCCAAAGGTACCTGATAAAGATGGATGTTGTAGATGCCGGTCTTTTTCATTCGCTCTAAATCATTCTTCCCCATCTCTCCAAGTCCTAACGCCACCAAGGTGGGGTCATTTTTGGGAAGGAGCTGGGCGACAAGCTCGCGTATTTTGCCTTCCTGATAATGAGTGATGTGTTGTCCGGGCTCTGTCGGTTGATAATTCGCGCCCACGAGACGGCTCCGCGGTTGCGGCTTACCATTGACGAGCACCGTTACGGATGTTCTTCCTTTATCAAATGCAAACTGCACCGTATCCGCAACTGTTTGTAGTACGCCGGAAAGCATAATCGTTAACGATAAATAAATAGCTCTCATCGCCGAACCACTTAATCTCGCAGCTGCCACCACTGAATGAATACCTAGGCTTATTTGCCCCGAAATATGGTTAACATGCAAAGCATGTATCACATAAAGAGCGCCCTCTTGTAACTGCTCAAGAGTCGTTACGAGACTATTCGCCCTAATTTGAGTTGGCTGGTTATCTATTGCTAAATCAACGATATAATCTTTCCGTGGTAGCTTAGCCACTCCCTCAGAATGTATTCGAACTAATTGAGCTTTAGTAAAAGGCAGGCTTTCTTTTTGCCCCGTCCCAAGGCGGGCACCGGCGGGTTTTTTAGATAATGTGGCTATGGCTTCTTCTACACGCTTAAGAAGGCTGGTGGCGACGTATAAAGTGGCCTCATTCGCACGAGCAAAGGTGAGCTCGGTGGAATGGATCGCAAGTTTAGACTGAAGGGCTTCTAAAGAACGAAGCGCCTGTTCGGTTTCCGATTTGGTTAGCCTTAGCTTGACCAGAATCTCCACATAATGCTCAAGAGTGGCGATTTCATTCATGCTGAGATCTTTGAAGGAGCTGATCAATTGAATAACAATCTCATCTCGCTGAGAAGAAAATTGAATATTGGCTATCAAAAATTGAACCGCTTTTTCGCGCTCCTCCAAGCTTTTCTCTTTCTTGGAAATCGTCTCAAAAGCCGAATAAATTTTATCGATAGAGACGTTAGTGTTCTCGACCAAACCAGCCGGCGAAGCAAGTTTTTTGGACGACTCAGGAATGAGCGGCAATAATAGGAGCGCTATAAAACTTCCCCAAATAACAAAAAAATGCTGATTTCTTTTCGCCAACCGGGCGCCGCCGGGGACAGCAGCTTCTTCGATGACAATCTCGTCTTTCACAATCCAGTCGGGGATAAAGCTTCTGTCGTCCGCGGAAGTGACGGGTACTCCCATAAGGAGGAGCTCGTTCACATGAATGACTCGTGGCCCCAGCTCATTCAATGAAAACACCGCCTCATAAGTTCCTTTGGAAGTAAAAGTCATATAACCAGCATAAATTTTGAGAGGTTTTCCAAAAGCATCGGTGCCAATAAGAGTCAGCGTAATGGCTTCTTCTTTGTTTTGAGGGTTCACTTGATTGGCTCGGATCATCATCCGCAGCTTTTGAGAGGCATTGAGAATGATTTTCTCAGAAGTTTTAATACTCGCCATGCGCGTCATCACTTTGCCGGAGCTCGCTTGCTGAGCTTGGTATCGATAGAAAACGGGAGCTTGAGTAGACCAAGAATTGAATTTCAAAGAAACGGATTTGGTTTCTTGTTTAGCGGACTTCGATAAAAACCAGCCTCCCACCCCAATCAAAAGCGCGGCGAGAAAAGTTCGAATAAATTTCGAATTATTTCCCGTCAGGCGGGCGGCAGTGACGCTTTTCTGTTGTGGCCAAATTCTAAAAGTGCCGGCTTTCCAATCACCCTCTGTTTTTGCGACCGTGACTGACACAGGATCCGCCTCTCGTTCACTTAATTCGGGTCGATCGTACATGAATTGCCAGTAGGCACGTGTAATCTTCTCGAGACGCGCTTTCTGCGACAGATCGTCTTTTTTGAATAAAGTAATGAGATAACGCTTTCCATCCAAAAGGAATGTTAAAGCGGAGAAAGCTCCTAAGCCCAAATTTTGATCAGGAGTGTCATCGGCAAAAAGTATTCCGGCGCCTCGAATCGAAGAAGTTTTATCTTTAGCGATGAGGTCGGGCGCAATGGCTTGAATGAGCTCCGCAAAATTAGATCGATCCGCATCCTCAACATAGGCGTATTTCACAAGAACATCGAACATCCCCTGAGGAGTGGCGGACATTTTCGATGTTTCGGACAAACGAAGCTGCGTCAACGGAAGCGTCGCCAGGCGGGCGGCGGAATATTTGCTTAGATCGATAATCCTGAATTGTTTCTTTTTAAAACTCCTCACAGACTTAAAATTCGTCGTTAGCTCTGCTGAAGAAGCGTAAGCCGCCAAATTAGAAACGATTCTGACCGCTTTTTCAACTGATGCACGGATACCCCGCAAAAACCTTTTTTCGCCAGTCAGAAGCAAATCCTCTGCCAACACAGAGATTATGGTTGCTGTATATTTTAGATCGAACTGTGGGGGGTCTGATTGAAGTTCTTTGCCGGTTCTTGTGGATAATGTATCCATTAAAACTTCCTGTCCCGGTCTAATCGTAGCTTCTTTGAGCAATGCGAACAAAGACAGAGACTCGATTTTTTGGGCCGATTTTCGAATGCTGATAGTGGTCGACTCTTGTTTTTTGGTCAAACCCTTCTCTTCGTCAAATCCTTGTAGAAGTTTAAGTTTTTTCTGGATACCCAATAACTGAACTCTTGTTTTAGAAGCGATCTCTCCAGCCAAACTCTTGGCGTCTTTAGTCTCTTCTCTACTTAGTGTGCCGGCGGCCAGGCGGGCGCCTTTTGTTGATTTAGAGCCCGCAAGTTTGTCCGACAAACGATTGAATAGATGAAGCGCTATGGCGACTCCCGCAAAATAAGCAATGAATCCGAAGGCTTCTTTGTTGTTAGTGTTTTCCAACATCGGCATCAAAACAAATCGACATAACGTGGAAGGAGCTAAAAATGAAATCCAAATAGATCCCATGCTTACCGAAGATCCGATAACGAATCGCTGCCGAATCAATCGTGAATACCCAGAAGTGAACAAGCGTTGGAATAAGTTTTCTTGAAATTGGGGGATCCTCGATTTAAGAAAAGGGTTAAGATACGCCGCAAAATCCTGGGCTAAATCTTCGAGATCATCCCACAAGAGGAGGCTACCAATACGTTCCTCGCCTTTTTCACGACTAGAGTCCAGTATGAGCACTCCCTCCGCTAAGTCTGGGTTGGGTTGAAACGAAATTCGCTCCCTAACACCTTTGGGAAATCCAGGTACCCATCGATTAAGCTGTTCCGCTAAAACTTCGGAAGTGATTAAAGTAAAGGTGGTTTCCCCATCACCAAACAAATGAATTGTCCTATCGGCTGGCGCCACTAGAGGAGAATTAATTGTGATGGATTGATCTTTAGGAGAAAATGCAATCAACTGCTCCACTTCCACCCCTTTATCTTCCGCCAGCCGGCTGCCGCTCAGTGAATTAAATTTTAATAAACGAGTTAAATGTGGCGCTATTTGCCGCCAAAATTTCTTTGAGCCAAATGTTCCATTAATCCACGCCTTGACTTGAGGAAGTTGGCCTAGAAAATCATCCGTAAGCGCATTGGCCTGAAGTTGACCCCATGAGGCTTGTATCACGTCGTTAGCATCCACCTCCAAGAACAAACCATCTTCCCGCACGAGATAATTTTTACCTGCGCCGCTTTGCACCATCAAAAGTTTCTGGGGTTTCCTTTTCAGAAGATCACTGATCATTTCTATAGGCCAAAATCTTTCAATAGCCACAACATCCCTACTTGTAAGCGGCTGGAGACCGATGTTGGGAATAGTGCCGATGTGCCCGTTATGACCATGAATCATCCAAGCATCTTCTGCATGCCTTGCCCAAGAAACATTCGTAGGCGCATTATTAATCTTGATCCATACATTTTTACCCAAAGGACTATTGTCTTTTAAGAAATCAGTTATCAACACTTTCGAAAAACTTGCCAGGCGAGCGCCGGAGTTGGTAGCTTCGCTACCAAGGGAAGAGGTTAGAGGTGAGGGGCTAGAGGCGGATGTTCCGATTTTCTTTGCGATTTTGGAGAACCATCTTATAAATTCCTCATCATCTCTCCACCAAGGACCGGTATTGCTATAAAAGCCCCAGCGCCTATCGTGAAATCCATCACCCAACAAACTCATAAGAAAATGAATATCTTCTATGCCGCGAATCTTTCCTGGAGGAATAGAAATCTTATAAATAAATTCGTAGATATCGTATTTCTCGTGATATTCGGACTCTCTTGTAATCTTAAATCGGTTATTTCGAGATTCAACAAATTGTACGAAAAATCTTCTTTCCCCCCAATGGATATTGCGAACGGTGGAAGGAAAAAATGTTTTCCGCACATACAATGCTTTCCGTTTAAAGATCCCGGAACCCTTGACTTTCTTTCTGTTCGCTTCAACATCTTTTCGGGCATTTAATTTTTGATTTTTAAGCATAAGGTCGACGGACGCCGCGAACATCATCCCCTCGCGAAATTTAATTTCGCTCTCCCTTTGATCTGCGCTTCCATTCAAAATCAAAACAACAGTGCCACGTTTACCATCTTTATCCAATGCCATCCGTGCAAAAATAGCGTCACTAAAAAACATGCTACCGCCAGAGCCGTATGAAATAATATCACCGCGCTTTATCAGCCCATTTTGGACAAGGCTGTTAAATTGTTCTGGAGTATAAACATGAATATTACTACTCGATAGCCGGGCGGCGGAGTTTGAGTTCGGGGTTGGGAGTGAAAGGCTGGTTGATGACTGCGATCGGTGGTTTCTCCGAACTACGAACTCCGAACTGTTTTTCAAAGACAGACGGGCGCCTTCCTCATCTCTCGGTCCGTCCGTCTGACCATGCGTGCCTGTTGGAGTCACTATGCTTCTGTGATAACTGTCCAAAATTCCTTTGAACATAACAGCGGCTTGTTGAGCATCGTAAGAATCTCCATAAATAAACTCTATGAAGTTATTTTCCGGGCTGGAAAAACTCAGAATACTGAGATTTAAACCATCGTCATTGAACAAATATCGTCTAATAAAAGCTTCACCTAGATTCTCCAAGCCTATGATAAATTGACCTGTCTCCACACCCTCTTTTTTATTTAAACGAATATAAAATTTGCCGTCTCCCTTGACTAAATAAAGAATAAAATCTCGCCGGCCTGAAGCAGCTGCTGGAGGACGCTGCAAGTTCTCGGAAGCGATTACTTGGGTGGGATTGCTTAAATCAAAACTCGGCTGAATCACAAACGGCGAAACATATTCCGCCAGGCGGGCACCGATGATTTCTTCGTGGATCTGGCCGGCGCTGTCAACTCTAAGACTGGTGCGTCCCTGCAAGAAAGGCTTTCTTAAATCCGTCCTCGGATGAAAATCTAGCGTGAAGTGGCCGGCAGCATTCGAATTAATAGAAACAACAAGATGGTCTTTGCCATTGAGCCAAGCCCTCACTGCGTGAGCGTCAAAATGAATATCCATATAAATTTCATTGGTCTTAAAGTGTTGATTTGCGTAACGAAGCACATTCATTAGACGCACCCATGAATCAGCCTCTCCGGAAGTTAAGGCATAACCCACGCCCCCACTTTGTAGAGGATACAGATCCCTTAATACTCCAAGCACGTGCGACGTAGGGTGATCGGGATTAAAATCAGTAATGTGATGAATGCCCACCTGCTCCAGATCTCTCCTAATAGAATACTCAATAGCATCCATTCTTTTCTGGGAACCCGCCAGCCGGGCAGCAGTAGCGCCTTTTTGTTGGGGCCAAATTCTAAAAGTGCCGGCTTTCCAATCACCCTCTGTTTTTGCGACCGTGACCGACACAGGCTCCGTCTCTTGTGTGCTTAATTCGGGCCGATCGTACATGAATTGCCAGTAGGCGCGCGTAATCTTCTCAAGACGCGCTTTCTTCGACAAATCGTCTTTTTTGAATAAAGTAACAAGATAACGTTCTCCATCCACAACAAATGTTAAAGCAGAGAAAACTCCTAAGCCCAAATTTCGATCAGGAGTATCGTCGGCAAAAAGTACTCCGGCGCCTCGAATCGAAGAAATTTGATCTTTACTGATAAGGCCGGGTGCAATGGCCTGAATGAGATCCGTAAAATTAGATCGATCCGCATCTTCAACATAGGCATAATTCACAAAAACTTCGGGCATCCCCTGAGGAGTGAAAGACATTTTTGATGTTTCGGACAAACGAAGCTGCGTCAAAGCAAGCATCGACGGCACGGCGGTGAATTTACTCGCCAGTCTTGCCCCCGCAGAACCATCCATTTTATTATAAATCCTGACCAAGGCTTTCTCGATAATGGGAGCGCTATGGGCATCCTTTCCGTGTAACTCGATCAAAGCCGGGATTGCTTCTGGAGAACCAATATTCCCCAAAGCTTTAATAGCCTCCCCCCGGATCTCCTCGTTCTCATGCTTCAAAACTTCAATTAAAGCAGGGACAGCTTTGGGAGATCCTAGATCGCCGAGCGCTTTAACAACAGAGTGGACAACTTCGATATCTTTGTCTTTCAAAATAGGGATCAGAGATCGAATCACTCGAAGGGATTTAATCGCGCCCAGAGCCTGCACAACCTGATTGCGCACCCCTTTATCTTCGTCTTTCAAGGCTTTAATTAATGAGGGGATCGCCTCTGAGAAGCCGATATTCGCCAGAGAATTAGCGGCGGCAATGCGCACTCTCGCCACTCTATCATTCAATAATGACTTGCTCAGAGCTTTAACAACTTTTAGAGACTTGGTGTCAGCTAATTGATGAGCGACACTTTCACGGTCAGACCATCCCTGAGTGCTCTTTTTTTCTTCTAGCAGTAGGTATATATCGTCGTCAATATCTTCAACGAAACTATCCGTCAGAACCACTCTAATCTGTTTCATCCATTTCCGGATCTGCGCTTTTTTGGCTCTCCGCTCAACTTGCCAGGCCTCTTGCGCCCGAGAAATTTGATTAATAATATCGTCAATTCTCCTAAGGGCTCCCGCATCTGGCTTCTGGGAGAGGCTTCGATAGCAATTCACAGCCGAATTAAGCTGACCCAACACTTCTACGCGCGAAGTAATGCTAAGATTGGCTCGCAACACTCGATTTAAATTCTGCTCAATAATATCCCTATCTTTTCTATCCTTATATCTAGAAGACAATGCGACCTCTTTAAATGCCGCCACTGCCCCCTTAATCACGTCGCTTGTTAGTGCTAGTCGGGCTCCACGCCTTTTTAAATTTTCATGGATCTGACGCAAAGCTTTTTTGGCTGCTTGACGAATGACTTCGGTTTCGCCACTTTTCAAAACTCTGATTAAAAATGGTGCGGCCTTAATAGATCCAATATCCCCAAGAGCCGCGATGTAAGCCTTCTGGGGTCGTCTATCGTCACGCAAATTAAAGGTTTTAATCAGAGCAGGGACGGCTTTGGCAGAGCCAATTTTACCAAGAGCTTCAGCGACGGCTTTTTGAAAATCATAAACACGTCCATCCTCAAGCCACTTCATCAGAGGCTCAATGGCTTTGGAAGATTTGGCATCTCCAAGCTTATCGGCAGCGGATATCGAGGGGCGCCAATCAACACCATCCAGGGGTCTTAAAGCTTTGATGAGTTCTTCGATTTCAGAAGCGCTATACGGCTCCTTGATTTTTGAATTTCTTTTGAGACGCAAAACGCTTTCTATTCGCTTAATCAGTCTATATTTTCTTGTCTCCGACCGGACGCCAAGCGTGGGTTTTAAGAACAACTCCCATGCAGAGTTGGTTCCAAGATCAGCGATTCCTTTTTGCGAAAGCGTTTCGCCTGATTTGGTTTTAAGGACAAGGGTTCCACCCTCCTGGACTATTTGATATTCTTTCGTAAATTCCGGATTTGCCATTAACTGGCTCCACATAGCGAGAGGCTCTGTCAGATCTGAGGTTTTACGCACAGCGCGGGACGCAGTACGAGGTTTTGCCAGCCGGGCGCCATTAATCAATATATGATAAGGGTCTTGGCCAGACTCAGCGGCCGTGATGGCTCGTATGAGAGGCTCCCATGAATGAAAAGAATCCGCTTGCATCCTTTGAATCACTACTGGGATGGCCGTGTCTAGATGCGCAAAATAGAAAAGATCATTTCTGATTAGAATATTGACAAGGCGGTTGATTTTACCTCTAAGATGAGTTTGGAGAACTTTATCCTCAATAGCCGAAAGCTCTCGCTTCACCCCTCCCCAATTTCCAAGCGTTTCCCACTCCGCGATCCATGTTAATTTTTCTGGCTCTCCGGACGACCGGGCATCCGTCACCAAAACGTCGAGCGGACGAACTGTGGATAATGTCCGTTCATTATAAATTTTTACTGGGACACCTCGAAGGGTTGCATCGACATCATCCCCCGAAGCAATCCGAAACAGAACCTTCTCCCCTTCGACACCTTCGACAGTCGCTCTTACCCAAAGATCATTAAACTTGTCGCCAAATTCTGAATCCAACTTAATCTCAACTTGTTTCCCTATCGTCAGGTCAGGCGGGAGTTTGTCGTGAAATTCTATACGAGCCGGTAGAGGTGCTGTACGCTGAGAAGCTGGCTGTTTGTCCGCGAGGCGGGCGCCTTGAGTCTGGTCCTCAAATACAAGGCGGTTCTCTTTGGAAACGCGGATCAGGATTTCTCGTATAGTCGGTAAATTGCGTATTAATCGCTCTTTGTACTCCGTCTGATTGTTCCATTTTAAAATAAGCGAACTGCCATTTAATACCACCTGAAGATTGGCTCGATGCCCGACAACATTTCTCTTTGGATCAAAATTTTCATTAGAGTAAATGATTCCATTTAAGGTATCTTGAGCCCCCGTATTGGTTAGCCACAATCCACGATCAAAATTAGCCTCGCCAGAGCCATCAAAATCCTCCCCAGCCAGTGCGATGCGTAGCTTAGAAGCGGCTCCTGACAGCCGGGCAGCAATCAAACGATCACCATGATCCAATATATATCTCTTGGGAGTTTTGGCTTTTATCTTGGGGCGAACGAGCTTCGCTAAAACTTCTCTGCGCGCTTTTCCTGGGGAAAGGTTTTTTAGAGCGGTGATTAGGCGAGCTCTTTGGTCTGCCGTAATGCCCGTCAAATCCATACGATTTTTGTGAAGATAATCGAGCATTGTCAAAGGCATCCATTCGTCGCCCGCCAAAGCCAAAATTACTACGTCTATATCCACTTTCGAGGGTTTTTTAGATCTCGATCTTTGGATTTTTTCTAAAACACTCAAAACTCTTTCTGTTTGCGCCGTATCCCATACAAGAAGCTCCCTCTGAGCCGCAACAAATTTCCGACGCGAAGCTTTTGGATCTTTCAGAGCTTTTGGAGCTCTCGCCAGCCGGGCGCCGATCCAATCTCGAGCCTGCACCACTCGTATTTTGTAAGTTGCAAAATTATCGCCCGATTCATTTCTTAAACCGGCAGCCATTTCCGCAGCCATTTCCGAATCAGCTGTAGGGATAATAGCCTCTAAAACACGCAAAAGCCTGACGGCCTCCATCAAGTATCTGGCGCGCTCAACATAAATATGATAATTCGGAGCCGTCCCCCCTGTACCACGAAGATCGTCAATCAATTTTCTAGCTTCATCAACTATGAATTTTGGATAGTCCCCCTGATTACTAACAATAACTCGTAAATGAATTACTAGCGTCAACCCACCCATTCCTTGAAGGTCATGCCATTGGAGTCCAAACTTATCAGCCAGTCGGGCGCCAAGCGTGGGCTTTAAGAACTCCTCCCATGCGGAGTGGGTTCCCAGATCAGCGATTCCTTTTTGCGAAAGTGTTTTACCTGATTTGGTTTTAAGGACAAGAGTTCCGCCCTCCTGAACTATTTGATATTCTTTCGTAAATTCCGGATTTCCCATTAATTGACCCCACACAGCGAGAGGCTCTGTTAGGTCTGAAGTTTTTGACAGGCGAGCACCGTCTTTTCTTGAGCTTTTTGTGTCTACTAATAAAACCTTTATGAGAACCTTTTCTATTTCTTCTAATTTTTTGGGAGACTTTGAGGATCCGATATTGACCAAAAGCGTGCCATTGTCTTCCCATGTGGAAACGCGGTTAGGCACAACAAAACTTCCCACTTTCGTTTCTACGCTAATAACTTTCGAGCCAGTGTCTTCTTCGGCATAAAATACGATATTTTTGACAGCTACCCGTTTATTAGCAACATATTGAACGGGCACCTCAACGTGGTTTGCATAATAATCAACATTGTGTGTAAGGTCTCGCGGCAAAACTACTAATTCTAGACGTGCATCTTTAGCCGTCCTGACTAATTCAACAAGATTCCTCTTAAAAATAAAATCACTCGTATGCTCTACTGCAAACTCAGCCGATGCCATAAAGTTACTGGCCGCTGCTATGCGCACACGACGACCAAGCGCTCTTGTGATATCTTCCTGGGCATCTTGAATCACCCCCAGGCGGGCGCCGATAAGGGGAGCCGCCACTTCAGGGGAACCTCTGTAGACTGGAGAATTCGGAGAGCTAAAATTCCAATCATCCCACCCTTCTTCAGCTGCATTATTCGGCTCTCCCGAACTCCTGTCGTAGTGAATGGCTCTCTGAACCTCAAGATCCTCAAAAGTCACTCCGGTTGCCATCATCAGCCGAAGCAACTCATCAGGATCGGAGATATCAAACCGAGGATTTTTTTGGTTTTTTTTGCCATCAAAATATAGAACGGAATTTTTTTCGACTCCCTTGCCTGCACGCACATTTAATTTTTCCTCGGACTTAGCCTGATTAATCAGTGCAGCTATAAATCCTGTGTCGAACACACCTTCGTAACGATGCCCTATTAGCCAAGAATAAAAATCGTCAGGCTTGCGGTTAATTTCTTTAAAAAATCTCTTCAAACCTTCTGCTGTTCTCAAATTAAATTCTTTGTTAAAGGAAAAGGGCTTGTTGCCTCTCAGGGCTTCAGTAAAAAGAGGATCTCCAAGAGAGTAACTGAAGTCTATTTTACCTGGTGTTTCTGCGCTACTCACTTTCAGGAATCTCACTGTCGGGAATGTCATTTCCGGCGTGCTAGGGATCGTTTCGAGAAACGCATTGAGCACTGCTTCAAAACCATTTAATTTTACAAATTCAACAAGCGAATCGCTCAAGCTTGAGGACAATCGAGCACCAGAGAAGCCAAGCAAGCCTGCTGCCAATCTTTGTTGCCGATCTCCTAATATTTTTAAGACGGTAGAATCACTCTTTATCCCTAACCCAACTGCAAATACAGCCCTTTCTGCTGGCACGCGTATAGGATCCATGTGGGTCGCGATCCCGCGGGAAGGAGACATTCTATTTTGAGAGACAAAGGATTTCTCAAGGCTCTCAACTTGACCCAACAAAATCTCCTCATAACGTTTCTGATTGGTTTCTTGGAGAACTTGAGGTGTCAGATTAACGAAAGAGATATTTTTTTGTTTCAAAAGGGACTTAAGGTTGGGGCTATGAAAACCGCCGGTAATGAGGACGGCTTCTTTTTGGCCTTCGGTGTCCATTTTGGTTTGGAGATTTTGGATGAACTCTTGGTCGCGTTGATACGTGAGCGAGTAAAATTCTTCGGCTTTTTGGACTATCGGTTCATACCCCTCTTCTAGGAAAAGCGCGCGCTCATAATAAGTTTCAAAGTCCATAATCTTCTTATTAAGGAAGCCCGTCATCCGGGTGACATCAAAAGAGGTTTTGTTTTTCTGGTACTCGTCCCACTCTTCGGGAGTAAGAGTCAGTTTTAAAAGTTTTTTCAGGGTTTCGAGATTCCGTGAGGCTTTGAGTAGGCTTTCTTCATCGGCGGTAACGATCAACGCCCCCAGGATTTCTTTTTCAAGATCTTTCTGTTCTTGGAGAATCTGCCGAGGTTCGATCTTGTTGGCTTCTTTCAGGTAGTTAAAATATTTATTTAATTCAGGGCAGGACGCCTGGAGTCCTTTCAACCTCTCTTCAAGAAGCGCGTGGAAAGCTCTATTTTCTTTGTTTTCCCCTTTCAGCCTTAACGCGGAATTATCCTTGGAGGCTTCGAGAAGTTCGGCTTGAGTCTTGGCATCTAACGATTGAATAGCCTTGACCTGTTCTTCATTGGCTTTTTGGAAATCGATCTCTTCTTCAAGTTTTTTAAGCTTGGAAAGCTTTTGGAAATGCGGGTATTTTTCTAATGAAATCTGCAAGTGGGTAGCTTGCTCGTCTAATATCGCAAAATAATCCGTCAGAGAAATTTCTTGTTTGGCAAATTTTTGATACTTGGCGTCAAAAGCCATTAGCGCGGGATTCAGGATACGAGGCTTTAGCGTATCGACGGTGACATCGATCTTTTTGAGGTAGTCTTCAAACTTCTCGCGATTGTTGGCGACTTCCTTATAAGCTTCGACGGATTGGGCGTAAAGCTTGAGGTTTTCGACGCCCCACAGGACAAGATGTTTGTCGGAGATCAGGTCAAAGTATTCAGAGCCCTGAAGTTTCCCCTGTCTCAAGAAAGCTTCGGAGGCCTGCTTTCTTTTTTCGAGACTGGCATATTGTCTTAAGAAAGAAAGCGATTCGTCGCCTTGACCGGCTTCGAGAAAAACGTATTTTAATTGTTTATTTTTTTGAAAAAGAAGGTCGAGAGTTTTGGCGACATTGAACTGCCCGGAGGTGTTGGTGTGGGCGTCTTGAATAAGATAAATGGTCTTGGGAGATCCCGTTCCCACAAAGGCATCTTCGACGGTGGCAACGGATTCGGGGATACCCAAATCAACTTTAGGCTTGGCAAATAAATCGAGCTTAATCGCGGAAAGATCAGGATTGGCGAACGCCAGCTGTTCGCAGATAAAGGTATACACCAAAAGCGACGAAACAACCTTCAAAAACTTGTTCGTTTTTCTCAAGTATCGACCCCTTCCTTAACAGTTTTCTAAACCCCTGCAAAAACCCGCCAAAAAAAGAAATTAAATGAACTTTCGCGAAGTGTACACAATCCCCCGCCAGAATACAAGAAGACAGTTTGATAATGATTTATTAAAGTTTGATTAAAATTAAGCTTTTATGAGTAGGGCTGAAAAAATCGTGCCCCAGGGCCGAATCGAACGGCCATGGCAGGTTTAGGAAACCTGTGCTCTATCCAATTGAGCTACCGGGGCAAAAAGGAGTTTAAACGTCCCGGGTTTGGGACTTGGAAAGGAGTCGGAGTTTTTTGAGTGCCGCGGCTTCAATCTGGCGCACACGTTCGCGGGTGATGCTAAATTTCTTGGCCGCTTCATTAAGCGTGCAGGTCTCCCCGTCTTTCAAGCCAAAACGAAGTTCCAAGATTTCGCGCTCACGGGTATTCATTTTGGATAGCAATAATTCCACACGTTCACTGCGGAACATTTCATTCACATGGTCTTGCGAAGAATTGGTATTGGGATCCTCGATCATATCCATCACGGAAGCATCGCCTTCATCGCCGACCGGCTGATCCAGCGATGTGGTTCCCTGATCCATCAGCATTAGCTCCCTAATTTTGGTGGTCGTCATCTTCATCGCGCGCGCCAATTCAGACACTTTGGCTTTGCGGCGATAACGATGCATCAACTTTTCATTGACCTTGCGAAAGCGCGAGAGCGTCTCAACCATGTAAACCGGGATACGCACTGTCTTGCCTTGATCGGCGAGCGCGCGCGTCACATGCTGTTTGATCCACCAGGCCGCGTAAGTTGAAAAGCGGTAACCCAGTTTAGGATTAAACTTGGTTACCGCTTTCATAAGACCTAAATTGCCTTCTTCAATCAAATCCAAAAGAGGCACGCCGTAATTAGAGTACTGCTTGGCGATATTGATCACCAGACGAAGATTGGAACGAATCATCAAGCGGCGCGCTTGAGGATCCCCGCGCTTGATTTTGCGAGCCGTTTTAAGCTCTTCGTCAGGCTTAAGAAGAGGAATATTTTTAATATCCTTGATGTAGAGCTTCAACGCTTCCATCTTCTAAGATCCGCCTTTTTTAAGAAATACCTTATCCGCTTACTTCTTCTTCTCCTTAAGAACCGCTTGGGCTGCCGCGAGTCTTGCGATAGGCACGCGGTAAGGAGAGCAGCTAACATAATTCAAACCAACTTTGTGGCAAAATTCGATCGATGAAGGATCGCCGCCATGTTCGCCGCAAATACCGACTTTGAGATCCGGCTTCACCGAGCGTCCTTTGGAGACGGCCATTTCGATCAATTTGCCCACGCCATGTTGATCCAAGGACACAAACGGATCCACTTTGAGCAGACCCTTTTCAATGTAGAACGGCAAGAACTTCCCGATGTCGTCGCGCGAAAACCCGAACGCCATCTGCGTCAAGTCATTCGTTCCGAAGCTGAAAAAGGCCGCTTCTTGAGCGATTTCATCGGCGATTAAGGCCGCGCGAGGAATCTCGATCATGGTGCCAACCAAGTATTCGATCTTGGTTTTGCGGCGTGCCATCACGGCTTCCGCGACTTCGATCGCGTCTTTCTTGGTGAAAGTCAATTCACCCAAGATACCCACCAACGGAATCATAACCTCGGGAACCACTTTGAGTCCTTCTTTGGCCAATTCACAAGCGGCTTCAAAAATCGCCTCGACCTGCATCTTGTACATTTCAGGATAAGTGATCGCCAAGCGACAGCCACGATGACCGAGCATCGGGTTAACCTCGTGAAGCGATTCCACTTTTTTGTGAAGCTCTTTCACGGAGACCTTGAGATCCTTGGCCACTTTTTTCAGTTCTTTTTCGCCTTTGGGCAAGAACTCGTGCAAGGGAGGGTCTAAGAGACGGATAGTCACGGGCAAGCCGGCCATCGCCTTAAAGATGCCCTTAAAGTCGCCCTTTTGGAGCGGCGCAAGCTTCTTGAGCGCCTTGATGCGCTCGGCTTCATTCTCCGCCAAAATCATTTCGCGCATAGATTTCAAACGGTTTTCGCCGAAAAACATGTGCTCGGTGCGGCAGAGACCGATCCCTTCGGCTCCGAAGTCACGGGCAATCTTCGCATCGGCCGGAGTGTCCGCGTTGGTGCGAATCTTGAGTTTGCGCACCGCGTCAGCCCAGCTCATAAATTGTTTGAAATCACTACCAAGTTCGGGCTCCACAAGCTTTGTCTCGCCCAAAATCACTTCACCGGTAGAACCGTTCAGCGTCAACAGATCCCCTTCGCGAACCTTGACCGTTTGGCCATGCGAAGTGACTGTGAAAAATTTACCGCTACCATCGATATGAATCGCGCCACAACCTGCGATACAGCATTTGCCCATACCGCGAGCTACCACTGCCGCGTGACTGGTCATACCGCCGGTGGCTGTCAAAATACCTTCCGCCGCGTCCATCCCACCCACGTCTTCGGGAGATGTTTCGCGGCGAACCAAAATCACTTTACGGCCTTTTTCTTCGCTCCATTCAATTGCGTCTTCCGCATTGAATACCACCTGACCCACCGCCGCTCCTGGAGAAGCCGGGAGACCTTTGGCCAAAATCTTGTGTTTGACTTTGGTATCAATGGTCGGGTGGAGCAATTGATCCAACTGTTCAGGCGCCACACGGAGAATCGCTTCGTCTTTGGTGATCAGTCCTTCTTTCACCATATCGCAGGCGATTTTCACCGCGGCTGCGGCCGAGCGCTTGCCGTTACGCGTTTGCAAAAGATAAAGTTTGCGATCTTCGATCGTAAACTCAAGATCCTGCATGTCGCGGAAATGCTTTTCCAATTTCTGATAGATGGTCTCCAACTGCGAGTACGCATCCGGCATTGTCGACTTGAGTGAGCTGATCGGATTAGGAGTACGAATACCGGCCACCACGTCTTCGCCCTGTGCGTTCATCAAATATTCGCCGAAAAACTTGTGTTCGCCGGTGCCCGGGTCACGCGTAAACGCCACGCCGGTGCCGCTGGTGTCGCCCATATTGCCAAACACCATCGACTGCACGTTCACGCCGGTGCCAAGATCATGAGGAATCTTGCTCAGGTTGCGGTAAGTGATCGCGCGATCATTGTTCCAAGATTTGAACACCGCGTTGCAGGCGAGCTTGAGCTGGTCTTGCGCATTCTGCGGAAAATCTTTCTTGGTGAATTTTTTGACATAAGCTTTGTATTGCGCGACAAGATCTTTAAGATCAGCCGCCGTGAGCTTGGTGTCTTCTGTGACTTTCAGTTTTTTCTTTTTGTCTTGGAGAATGTGTTCAAAACCATGATGCTCCATTTCCAAAACGACATTGCCAAACATTTGAATGAAACGACGATACGCGTCCCACGCGAAGCGTTCGTTGCCGGATTTGCGGATCATGCCCGCCACCGCTTCATCGTTAATGCCAAGATTCAAAATCGTGTCCATCATGCCCGGCAGGGAAACCGACGCGCCCGACCGAACGGAAACAAGCAAGGGATTGTCTTTGGAGCCAAATTTCTTTCCTGTTGCTTCTTCGAGTTGCTTTAAATTGGCGGCGATTTCTTCTTCGAGTCCAGTCGGCCATTTTTCGCCCAGCGCGTAAAACTCTTTGCAAGTCACTGTCGTGATCGTGAAACCCGGAGGAACCGGGATACCAAGATTGGTCATTTCGGCGAGGTTCGCGCCCTTGCCGCCCAACAGAATCCGTTGGTCTTTCGTGCCTTCGGCCTTGCCGTTGCCGAAAAAGTAAACGTATTTTTTCATTGAAGTTTTATTTCCTTCATTTTTTGTTTTGCTTTCAGTCGCTAATGGCATTCGATTGATTCCTTATTTTGATTGAAACCAGTTACAAACGAATCTTGGATAAATCCGCAATATTGTCCGCATAAAGACGGTTTACTGATTTTAAAAGCGTGAGGCGATTTTTTCGGACCGCGAGGTCTTCGGCGTTCACAAAAACCTTCTCAAAGAATTCGATTAGAATATCAAAAAAAGCCCCCGCATACAAGCTTGTCGCGAGCGCGAAATCCTGGGCTTGGGCAGCCTTGAGAATGGCCTGGCTGGACTTCTGATAAGACTCAAAAACACGATGTTCCAGAGCCTCCGTGAAAACCGACGGATCCGGTGAGGAACCGAGCGCTTCTTTGTTTCCTTTCAGAATATTGGCGGTTCTCTCCACCACTTTCCAGGACTGATTCCATGTTTCCTTAGAAGCGATCTTCGACAAAGCCTCGACACGGCAAAAAACTTCATAAGGCTTCTCAAAAGACGTGGCCATCACCGCCTCCACCAGGTCTTCACGAAAACCTTTGTCAGTCATCAAGGCTTTGAAACGATCTTTGAAGAAGAAATCTAATTTCTTAAGAAGCGCTTCCTCTTTATCCTTTTGGACATAGGCTCCGAGTTCTTTTTTGTTTTGTTCGAGAAGTTGCTTGAGCGACAGAGGGATTTTCTTTTCTATCAAAATTTTTAAAACTGCTGAAGCGCTGCGTCGGAGCCCAAAAGGATCGAGACTACTTGTCGGCTCATTGCCCAGCGCGAAAGACGCGACCACTAAATCGGTTTTGTCGAGAATCGATAACAACGCGCCCAGCTTTGATTCGGGGAGTCTGTCTTGAACAGTGCGTGGTAGATACTGTTGACCGATCGCTTCCGCGACGGCCGCTTCTTCCCTGCTCTCAAGCGCGTAATAACGCCCGATCACGCCCTGAAGCTCGGGAAACTCGCCCACCATCTGCGTCAAAAGATCCGCCTTGGAAAGTTTGGCGGCACGAGACAGATTGGTTTTTTCCTGACCCGACAAAGAAAGCTCGGCCGAAATCACGGAGGCCAAATGTTCCAGGCGCTGGGATTTTTCCAGCATCGATCCCGCGTTTTTTAAGAAAATCAAATTTTTTAATTCGTCGCGTTTTTTCTCCAGCGGCGCTTTGGTATCTTCTTTGTAGAAAAAAAGACTGTCTTGGAGCTTGGCATGCAAAATATTTTCGATATTGAATGAGATTACCTTGGCCTGCTTGGAGGTCGCGGCGCCGTCCAGCACCGCCAGAAACTTCGGCATGATTTTTCCATCGGAGCCCACCAAGCCAAAGATGCGTTGTTTACGCGCCATGCTGACCGCAAGCACCTCTAGAGGAAGTTTCAAAAATTCTTCGCCAAACGGCGCGGCCAGACCCTGAGGGCTCTCCACCAAAAAATTAACTTCATTTAAAAGAAACGGATCTTCGTAGAGCTTGCCTTTGTAAGAGGCGGCCAATTTCTCCAGATTTTTCTGAATCGCGGCTTTTCGTTCCACCGGATCCAAAATCACGCCGCGTTTTTTGAGGAGAGAAAAATAAGCGGGAATATTTTTGACATTGTACGCGCTGCGTTTTGCTTTTGAAAAAATAATCGTCTGCGGCTTCGCGTGCGTCTGCCCGATTTTAAAAAGCACCGGCTTGTCGCCGTAGAAACAGAGAAAGTTGCGGATAGGTCTCGGGAAATAAATCCCCGACTCGTCCCATTTCATATTTTTTGGGAATCCCAGGGATTTGACGAGCGCTTCGAAAATCTCCGGCAAAAGCTCCTGGGTTTTACGCACCCCTTCGGATTTTTTTAAGAAAATAAACGGCTTGCCGTTAAACTCTTCAATCATCACATCGCCCACCGCAACACCGCGATGTTTTAAGATTGTCAAAAGCTTCGGTGTGGGAGCGCCGCCGGCGTCATACCCCTCTTCCTTGGAAATAATCTTGATGCGCTCTTCTTTCGGCTGTTGGGCGGCTTCGACGGCTTCGGTCAAAAACACCAAGCGGCGCGGGGTCGCCCACACACGGCAACTTTTAAAACCGATTCTTTTTTCTTCCAGGATTTTTTTAAGGCGGATTTCCAAAACATTTTCGGCGGTGGATTCGAAAATATCAGCCAGATTCGTCGCGGGAAGCTCTTCGCAGCCGATTTCAAACAAAAGGTCGTTTGTTGTGTTTTTATGGACGGAGGTTTTCATGGTTTTATGTGGTTTGCACCACTCCCGACTTGGCCAAATAGCTCTGCGCGCATTTTTTGGCGAGATTGCGGACACGCGCGATATAGGCGGGGCGTTCATTCACGCTCACGGCACCGCGCGCGTCTAACATATTAAAGAAATGGGAGGTCTTGAGCGTCATTTCATAGGCCGGCAATGCGAGCGCGCTTTGAATCTCTTCCGGCGTGCTGCCTAAAAGCCGCTTGGCCTCGGCTTCGCAGGTCTCAAACAAACCTAAAAGCATCTTGGTGTCACTGGTATCAAAATTGTAACGGCAGTATTCGATTTCATATTTTTTCCGAAGATCGCCGTAGCTTATTCCTTTGGCCCATTCCAATTCAAAGAGATCATGCTTGTTCTGCAAAAACATGCAGATGCGTTCAAGCCCGTAGGTGATTTCGCAAGAAATCGGATTTAAAGTAATGCCCGCCATTTGCTGGAAATACGTGAACTGCGTCACTTCCAAACTATCCAACCACACTTCCCAGCCAAGCCCAGAAGCACCCAAGGTCGGTGACTCCCAATCGTCCTGCACAAAACGGATATCATGCTCTTCGAGTTTGAGTCCCACCGCCCTCAAACTATCCAGATAAAGATCCTGAGCGTTTTCCGGGGAGGGCTTTAGAATCACTTGGTATTGATAATAATGTTGGGTGCGCAGAGGATTTTCGCCGTAGCGGCCATCGGTCGGACGGCGTGTCGGCTGAACATAGGCAACCTTCGAACCTTGAGAGCCCAAAGATCCAAAAAAAGTGGCCGGATGAAAAGTCCCCGCTCCAACCTCCATGTCGAGCGGTTGGAGAATCGCACAGCCTTTTTTAGCCCAGTAATCGGATAGCTTTGAAATAAGGTCTTGAAAATAGATCATAATATTTATCCAGCGGATAGCGTTTAGCGTATAGCGTATAGAAAAAGATAAAAAGATTAAAGCAGAAAAATTCCTGGCTTTTCCTATCCGCTAAACGCTACCCGCTATACGCTATTAGTTAAACCCCATTTTTTCCAAAAAAACCACCGTTTTTAATTGGCGTGTGAGCTGAAAATCGACAAAACGCCGCATCATTTTTTCGAGATCTCCCCCGACTTCCTGGGACACCTTCACATTGTGCAAATCCTTCACATCAAAGCGAATCACCCGATCCATAAAGCTAAGCGTTCCCTGCGAAACGGGTGTCACCGCCCCGGCACCGGAAGAACAGCTCTTGCACTGAATTCCTCCGTGCTTGGCGCTGAAATACGCCGGATCCGGCGAGGGTGCGCGGCAAATCACGCATGCTTTGATTTCCGGCAGAAGCCCCAGAATCCCGCAAAGTTTCACCTCAAAAATCCGGGCACAGCGTTTTGGCGAAGCGCCCGCCGTCATCAAAAGAAGTGTGTCTTTGAATAAATCAAAAATCTCGGGCGAAGGTTCTTCCAGCTCGACAATCTGATCCAAGAGCTCCGCGAAATAACTCGCGTAAGATAAGCGTTCGAGATTGTCCCGCACATCCGTAAAAAGATCCAAAAGCTCCACATGCGTCACCTGATGCAAATCACTGCCGCGACGCCGGCGATAAAACAAAATCTCATTCAAAGAAAAAGGCTCAAGCGTACTTCCAAATCGCGCGCGCGTGTCGCGAATGCCTTTGATAATGCCATGAACCTTCCCAAAATCACGCGTGTAGAAATGCCCAAGAAGACTCGTATCGCGATAGTCCTGGGTTTTTAAAATGAAGGCTAAGGTTTTGGTGGCGCTCAATGGAAGATTTGAAAGAAAAATGCTGTGACTAAGATTCCCACGACCGCCCCAATCACCACTTCGACGAACGAATGAATTTTCGCGCGCAAACGGCTTTGAGCCACAAGCGCCGCCATGCAAAATGTCACGCCGATAATAAACGGATTTTGATTGGTAAAAATCACCGTCGTCCACAGAGAAAAAGCGATCGCCGAATGCCCGCTGATGGCTCCTCCGCGAAATGGCGTCCCATGGGAAAAGAAAGCCTTGCCGCCAATCACAAAGAAAAAAACCGTGAGGAGCGCGATAAAAGTTGTATGCCAGCTAGCGTAGCGCAGTCGAAACGCGGTCCACTCGATCGGCCATTGCCAGTACTTGGCGAAAATTAAAAATCCGACTACAAACGCGGCCACAGCGCTGACCAGCACCGCTCCGGCGGAAACATGCTTGATGATGCGCGCTTCCTCCGCGTGAGTTTTTTTAAAAATGGCATCCACGGTTTCTTCGATAGCGGTGTTAATCATTTCGGCGACCAACACAAAAGAAATCGTGATGCATAAAATAATCCATTCAATCCGGCTGATGCCAAGAAGTACCGCCAAAAGCAGCATCATGAATGAAAATAAATAATGGATGCGCATGTTGCGTTCATAGCGCACCACATAAATAAATCCTTCGGCCGCGTCATTCAAACTCTGAAGAAAACTGCGTTTGTTCATATTTTTTTTAGGATCGCTTCCTGCCGCGCGTGCATGCGGGCGTGATCGGATTTCTTTTTGTCGTCATATCCCAGTAAATGCAAGGTGCCGTGCACCAAATAACGCGCCAATTCTTCGCGAAACGGGATTTTTAATTCTTTGGCCATTTGCCGGGCCATTTCGAACGAAACAACCAGATCATTCGAATCTCCCAGCGAGAATGAAATCACATCTGTCGCGTAATCGTGTTTCAAAAATTGTTTATTGATCTTACGAATTTCTTTATTGTCCGTGAGATACACATTCACGGGGCACCGCCGGAGCGCACGGCCGTGCGCCTTCGCAATAACATGCTGAACCCACGCGGTTGAAATGCCTGGTATTTTCTTTTTAAACCGGACATCAATAGCCGTTTTGGATTTGGCCATCAACGGATTTTAATATGCAAATCTTTGAGCTGGCGTTCCGCCACCAGGGACGGCGCGGATGTCATCGGGCAAACCGCTTTTTGATTCTTGGGAAAAGCGATCACCTCCCGGATACTGTCGAGACCCATGAGAATGGTCAAGACGCGATCAAGACCCAACGCGATGCCGCCGTGAGGAGGCGCCGAAAATTTAAACGCTTTGAGAAGAAACGCAAAGCGCAGATTGGCTTCTTCGTCACTAATGCCGATCGAATCAAATATTTCTTTTTGAAGCGCGGCATTGTGAATACGAATCGAGCCGGAAGCGATTTCATTGCCATTCATCACAAGATCATAAGCGCGCGAACGCACTTGATCAGCCTTCATCTTCCCCGCCTTGTACAACGGCCAGTCTTCCGCGTGAGGCGCGGTGAACGGATGATGCTCGCTATCCAATTTGTTTTCTTCTTCATTAAATTTAAATAAAGGGAAGTCCATGACCCAGCTAAAATGAAATTGATCGGCCGGAATCAGGTTTTTCCATTTGGCGGCGTAAAGACGAATCGCACCCAAGACTTTCAAAGTCACCTGTTTTTTGTCGGCGACAAAAACAATCAAGTCACCTGGGGCGGCGGAAAATTTCTTTTGTATCGCCGCAAGCTCTTCCGGTTTGAAAAACTTAGTGATCGGAGACTCCAATCCCGTGTCATTAACTTTAAAGTAAGCCAGTCCACCCGCGCCTTCGGCTTTGGCAAATTCTGTGAGCGTGTCGATGTCTTTGCGCGATGCCTCCGCTTTGGGAATGCAAAGCCCGGCGACCAAGCCATCAGCTGTTTTGGCGACACTGGCAAACACATTGAAGCCGCTATTTTCAACGAGCTTGGAAACGTCCTGAATTTTTAGGTCAAAACGCAAATCTGGTTTGTCAGAACCATAATTCGACATCGCTTCCTGATACGTTAGCCGTGGAAACGGCGTCGCCAATTTGATTCCTTTAATGTCTTTCAAAATTTCCACCAACACTTCTTCGATAATCGAGAAAAGATCATTTTCTTCCAAAAAAGACATTTCCATGTCGAGCTGAGTGAACTCGGGCTGACGATCCGCGCGCAAATCTTCATCGCGAAAACATTTGGCGATTTGGAAATAGCGGTCGAAACCCGACACCATGAGAATCTGTTTAAAAAGCTGGGGCGATTGCGGCAGAGCGTAAAACTCCCCCGCATTCAAACGGCTCGGCACTAGATAGTCGCGCGCGCCTTCCGGTGTTGATTTGGTGAGAATCGGTGTCTCGACTTCGATAAAATCTTTTTTATCGAGCGTGCGGCGTATCGTTTGATACATCTTGGAGCGCGCAAACAAATTTTTCTGCACCGCGGGATTTCTTAGATCGAGATAGCGGTAGGTCAAACGAAGTTCTTCGTTGGTTTCCTGAGATTTGGTAACTTCAAAAGGAAGCGGTTCCGAAGAGTTAAGTTGTTTAATCTCTGTCGCGGCAATTTCGATTTGCCCCGTCAAAAGCTTGGCATTTTCCGTGCCTTTGGGTCTCAACTGCACCTTGCCGGTGATTTGAAGGCAGTATTCGGAATGCAAATGTTCGGCAAATTTCTTGGTCGAGGCCGCGTCGATCACAATCTGCGTTTTGCCATAGCGATCTCTCAGGTCGACAAAGGTCAGCCCGCCGTGATCGCGGCAAGTATCCACCCAACCGGAAAGCGTCGCCGTCTGCCCCACCTGCTTTTCTGTCAATTCCCCGCATGTATGAGTTCTTAACATCCCCATTCCCCTTTTCCAATGCTTTTGCAGATCGTGATGATGTCTCCGAGCGGCTTTTTTGACTGCTCACCGCTGGACAGATTTTTTAACGTAAATTCTTTTTGAACGATTTCATCGTCCCCTAAAATAATTGCGTATCCGGCTTTGGACTTGTCGGCGGCACGCATCTGACTCTTCATGGATTTGGCGGAAAAATCCATGAGCGCCTTGACACCGTTTTTTCTTAAATCCGAAACAATGCGAAAGCCTTCTTCAAAAGCCTTTTCGCCCAATGTCACCATAAAAAATCCCGGTTGAGTGAGTGCTGGCATTGTTCCCGCATCCACACACATCGCCAAACGTTCTACGCCCACCGCAAAACCCACGGCGCCTGCCGGCGTTCCCCCAAACGATTCGATAAGCCGATCATAACGTCCGCCAGCCGCCAACGCGTCTTGCGCGCCCAGCTTGGAATGCGAAATCTCAAAAACTGTTTTCGTGTAATAATCCAGACCGCGAACCATATAAGGATCTTCCTTATAAGCAATCCCGGCCGCGTCCAGCGCCTTGCAGACTTTGGTGTGATGCTCCAAACTCTCCGGCGTTAAAAACTCACGAATCGACGGCGCTTTGCGCACAATCTGCCGGCAAGTTTCTACCTTGCAGTCCAAAATGCGAAACGGATTTTTGGCCAAACGATTTTGACAGTCTTCGCAAAGAGATTTCAGTTGCGGCGTGAAATATTCTTTTAATTTTTCTTTGAAACCGCTTCTTTCTTCAAAGGTTCCCAAATTATTTAGTTTTACCTGATAACCGCCGGCGCCAGCCTCGTCCAAAAAAACTGTGAGCGCTTGAATCGTCTCAGCGTCCGCGAGCGCATTGTCTGTTCCCAGCTGTTCCACGCCGATCTGATGAAATTGCCGGAGACGCCCCGCTTGCGGCCGCTCGCTACGAAACATCGGACCCATGTAAAAAAACTTGGCCAGCCCCATCGTCTTATCAAAATTATTTTCGATGTACGCGCGCACCACTCCGGCCGTGCCTTCCGGCCGCATCGCCACCGCCGTTTTGGAGCGATCGATAAATTCATACATTTCTTTTTGAACAACGTCGGTCTCCGTGCCAAGCGCACGGGTAAACAGTTCTTTTTCTTCCAGGATGGGGGTTTTTAATTCTTCGAAACCGAAACGGGAAAAGACTTCGCGGGCTATGGATTCAATTTTGTGGAAAAGAAGCGCTTCTTCACCCCAGGTATCATGGGTTCCGCGCAGGCGTTTGAATGACATGGGGTAACGTCTATTTCACGTCCCTCTTCATGATGAGGCCGGGCTTGAAAATGACGACTTTTTTGGGAGGAACAGGAACTTCTTGTCCGGTGCGGGGATTGCGACCCAAGCGACCGCGTCTGGATTTGATTTTGAAAATCCCAAAATTTCTCAATTCGACCGTTTGGCCTGCCGCCAAAAACTCGGTAACTTTATCTAACATGCTTTGTACAACACGCTTTACATCAATTTGCTTGATGTTCGTTTCGGTCGAAATTTTCAACACAATGTCTTTTTTTGTAATGGCCATTCCAGTCCTCCTAGGCAGAGACTTACCGTATGATATTACCAAACAAGGACTTACAGTGTCAATGACGTAAAATCGTTAAAAAATGACGTTAGTGATGGGATTAATTAGGGTTAGATGCGTAAACTGACGGCTTCTTCGCCGACGACTTTCTGGAGGGATTGGACTAATTCTTCGCCGGGTTTGACAAAAAGACTCCGGTCAACCAGCATTTGCGAGCGCGTATTATTTTTATCGAGAAATTCCAGGTACACCGGAATCGTCCCCGGGTATTTGGAGAGCACCTCCTGCAAATTTTTCAGGAGATTTTCCTGGGCGCTGGCCGCGGCGAATTTCACAAGAATACTGCGGGTAAATTTTTTATGTACTTCCGAGATAGGCGTGATTTCATTCACCAAGATTTTGGGCGTCTGCTCTTTTTTATCGAGATTGCCTTTGAAAAATAGAATGGCGTCCTTGATCAAATGGTGCCCAAACTCTTTGAAGGATCTTGGAAAAATCAGCGCGTCCACCGAACCATCCAAGTCTTCAATCGTGACAATCGCCATTTTCTCATTATTTTTTTTAGTTTGCGTGAATTTAAGTTTACTCACCAAGCCGCCGATTAAGATCTCTTCCCCATCCCGGCGATTGCCCATCGTGGCTGTTGATACCGTCGAATAACTTTTCAGTTCTTTTTTGTAGCGATCCAGCGGATGGCCGGTCACATAAAACCCGAGCATTTCTTTTTCATGCAGGAGACGTTCGCTGTCCGTCCATTCGGGAATGTCGGGAAACTCAAAATTTTTCTTAAACGTGCCTTCGCCGCCCAGTGTGTCAAAAAAAGACCGTTGCCCGCTCTCGCGGTCTTTCTGAACTTCGCCCGCCGCGGACAACGCTTGCTCAAGCACCGCAAAAAGCCGTGAACGAAAAACACCCATGGTGTCGAACGCGCCGCATTTGATCAGACTTTCCAGCACCTTGCGATTCACCACACGCAAATCCACGTGTTCGGTGAGATCGTGAAAGGATTTGAAACTTTTTTGTTTGATGCGGCCTTGAATAATCGCGTCAATCGCGGTTTGTCCCACATTTTTGACGGCGGACAGTCCAAAACGAATCGTGTCAGCGCCGACCACGGTGAATTGAGGAAAGCTTTCATTCACATCCGGCGGCAACACCTGAAGGCCCATGCGCTTGGCTTCGTCGATGTACAGCACGACCTTGTCGGTATTGTCTTTTTCACTCGATAGAAGCGCGGTCATAAATTCTACGGTGTAATTCGCCTTGAGATACGCGGTGCGATAAGAAATAAGCGCGTAAGCGGCGGAATGGCTCTTGTTAAATCCATAGCCTGCGAAGTGCACGATGAAATTAAAAATCTTGTCGGCAATTTTCTTGTCAATTTTGTTAGTGGCGCAACCACTCACAAAGTCTTCGCGCGCTTCCTGAATAATCTCTTCCTTCTTTTTGGAGATGGCTCGGCGAAGCATGTCGGATTTGCCCAGAGAAAAACCGGCCAAAATATTCACAATTTTCATGATTTGTTCTTGGAAGACGATGATCCCGTAGGTGTCTTTCAGGATCGCTTCCAAAAGCGGATGATCATACGCGATGGGGATCTGCCCGTGCTTGCGTTTGATAAATTCATCCACCATGCCGGAACCGATCGGGCCCGGACGATACAAGGCCAGAATAGCGATCAAGTCTTCGAACTTATCCGGCCGGAGTTTTTGCAAGATGTCACGCATGCCGCTGGATTCCAACTGAAACACACCGATCGACTGCGCTTTTGAAAGTTGTTCAAATGTTTTGGCGTCATTCAAAGGAATAGCGCTCCAATCGAGATCTTTTTTTTGGATGCGCTTGATAATTTTAAGCGTGTCGTCAATAACGGTGAGTGTGCGAAGACCCAAAAAGTCCATCTTAAGAAGTCCGATTTTTTCGAGGCTCTCCATAGAAAACTGCGTCGAGATTTGTCCGTCGCTGGTTTTAAACAGAGGCACGTGTTCTTTGAGAGGCCGTTCGCTGATCACAACGCCCGCCGCGTGCGTCGAAGCATGACGCGTCATGCCTTCCAAAATACGCGAAGTGTCGATGAGTTGCGTGATTTGTGGATTGGTTTTATAAAGATTTTGAGCTCTTGTTCACGTTCCAGCGCGTCGTCGATAGTGATTTCAAGCTCGGTTGGAATGAGCTTGGCGATTTTATCCACTTCCGCGTAAGGAATGGCCATGACACGCCCCACGTCACGGATCACGGCCTTGGCCATCATGGTTCCAAAGGTGATAATTTGCGCGACATTGTCTTTGGAATATTTATCGGTGACGTATTGAATCACTTCGTCGCGACGCTCGTAGCAAAAATCGATATCGATATCCGGCATCGAGACGCGTTCGGGGTTTAAAAAACGTTCAAAGAGAAGATCGTATGGGAGCGGATCAATGTCGGTGATGCCCAGCGCGTAGCTCACCACACTGCCGGCGGCGGATCCACGACCTGGACCCACGGGAATGCCTTTTTGTTTGGCAAAATGCAC
>JAHFFN010000040.1 GCA_023247915.1 Candidatus Omnitrophota bacterium | reverse complement strand
GGTTTATTTTCATTTTGAAAAATACCCGTGTCCGCCGCCGCATGAATGATGTGAGAAAAATTTCCGCCGGGAAATCTAAAACCGCGGATATCGCCCTGCAACAAATGGATATTTCTTTGTCCGGCCAGATGCGGAGCTCTCCGTCGAAAAGAGTTGGCATCGCGAGTCAAAACAGTGGCGCTAGCGTTGAGTTTTAATTTTTGATTAGCCCATAAAAAACTCTCAAGAAGCCAACAACCGATAAAGCCGGTACCCCCGGTAATAAAGATCTTTTTATTTTTTAATTCCCGCCAGTACGGTCTGTTGCCGGCCAGAATCCCATCCAAATCCTTAGCAAGTGGGTTGAAAGATGTCATCGCGAGTCCATCTGCCTGGCCAATTCTTCCGGCGTCATAAAGGGGTACATGTCCTGAAGTGGCTTTGAAATCATCGTGCCATCCGGCAAACGCTGAGATTGAACAGAGGGAATAATCTCTTGTTCATAAGCGGTCATCACTTCGAACACCACCGGCCCCGGCGCCTCGAGTGCTTTTTTCATTTGAATCTTAAGCTCTGAGTCTTTTGTGGCGCAAAAATAACGAATCCCGTAGGCTTCGCAGAGCTTTTGATGATCCGGAAACAACAGTCCTGTTTTTTTATCGACGCCCGCCATAAACCCGCCAAAATAATTATTCTGCGTGTTTCTGATTGAAACATAGCCGCCGTTATTCACCACGATCAGTTTGGCGTTCAGCTGGTGATAACTCATCACAGCCAAGTCATGAATATTTGTTTGAAAAGAACCGTCGCCGGTGATCCCGATCACTTGTCGCTTCAGATTAGAAAAACAAGCGCCGACCGTAGCGGAGGTCGTATACCCCATTTGAGCCAACGCACCTGCCAGAATCACTCGCTGTGTTCCTTTCGGGCGAAAAGCCTGTCCCGTGATATAAAACGCGGAGCCCGCGTCCGCCACGATGGTCTCGTCACCCTTCGACAATTCACTTAAAGCGTCTATCACGTCATAATAATTGAGTTGGCCGCTGGGATGCGGGTGTTTTTCTTTATTCACCGCTAACTCGCTCTTCCAAACACGGCAACGTTCATGCCAATGGCCGCTGGGAATAAAAGTTCCGGCCGTTTTCGGCCGGGCATTCAACCGTGATTCTAATTTTTTTAGAAATGTTTGAACGGAGGCGGGCACTTTCATTTGAACGCCCACATTTTCACGCTTCCTAATCATTTCGTCGAGTTCCACCTGTATCTTGTAGGCTTTCGGCGCGAATTGATCCAGTTCGTACCCGGTTGTCATCGAATGCAAACTGCATCCGATCGTCAAAAGAACATCCGCATTTTGAACCGCAAAGCCGCCGGGACGATCTCCCTTCACTCCGGGATGCCCCACATACAGATTATCTTGATAAGGCAATAAATCATTCGCCAATTGCGTCGTCGCCGTCGGCACATTCAAAATGGGAAGAATTTTTCGAAACAACTCGACGGCTTTCGCGCAACGAATTCCATGCCCGGCAAGGATCAGGGGCTGTTTGGCATTTTTTAGCCGATCTAAAATATCGTCCACCACGCGATCGCTGAGTTCCGGCTCCATAAAAACCGTCTCGGTGTATCCCTCTAGCGTTTCGGGATCAATCAAAGCGCTTTGAACATTCAAAGGAATATCCATCAAGACCGGGCCGGGGCGTCCGCTCATCGCCGTCGCGATCGCTTTTTCAAGTTCATAGCGCGCTTTTTGAGGATCGGATAAAAACACCGCGGATTTAGTCACCGTCTGAACAATGGGGACAATATCCACTTCAAAGGTTCCGAATTGCCGGAGTCCGAATAATTTACTTCCACGAATCGTTTCCGAAACTTTGGATTGTCCGGTGATAAACAATACCGGACTGGAATCAAGCCAAG
This sequence comes from Candidatus Omnitrophota bacterium, assembly GCA_023247915.1. GTDB lineage: Bacteria > Omnitrophota > Gorgyraeia > 2-02-FULL-51-18 > 2-02-FULL-51-18 > JAHFFN01. The sequence goes on along the minus strand of JAHFFN010000040.1, from coordinate 12,492 downwards.
CCTGAATCACGCCGGTAACAGTATTGGCTCCGCCGGGACCACTCGTGGCATAGCAAACGCCCAATCCTTCCCGTGCGCGCGAATAAGCCTCCGCCGCGTAAGCGCAAGATTGTTCATGATGATTGCAAACATAGCGCAGCGTTTTTTGACGGGAGATGGCATCTTGAAGATGCATCATGCCGCCACCCGCCACCAAGAAGACATGGGTGACCCCGATCTTCTCTAAATGTTGAGCAATATAATCTGCGACTCGAATCTTCATAGCTTTAAAAAATTAACGGCTGGATTTCGTTTTAATAACCTTTGAACTCGCGCAAAATTCCCTGATTTTTGCCAGTTCCGCCACGTCGACGGGATAAAGGTGAGACTCCGATGGAAATTGAGCGGCTTTCACCTCGGTGTGATACGTCGCCAACGCTTCCGTGATTATTTTTCCCACCTCCGCATATTTTTTTGCGAATTTAGGATGAACATCTCCCACAAAAGAACCGATCAAATCATGAAGAATCAAAAGCTGTCCGTCTAATTTCTTTCCGGCGCCAATACCATACACCGGAATGTTGACAGCATCCCGGATCCACCCGGCAGGCTCCTCGGGCATGGCTTCCAAAAGAATAAAAGAAGCCCCCGCCTTTTCCACTTCAATGGCGTCCTGCAAAATCGACTTAAATTCGTCCAGGTTTTTGCCGTAAACCTTATAGCCTCCCGCCAGGGAAATGCTCTGCGGTGTTAAACCTAAATGCGCCATCACCGCGATACCGGCATCGGAAATCGCGCGTATACGGCTAGCCATTCGGACTCCACCCTCGAGCTTCACCGCGTCACACCCGGCCTCCGCGACAAATCTTCCGGCATTTTGAATCGCCGAAGCGTCGGAAATTTGATAGGAGAGAAAAGGCATGTCGCCTACCACAAAACATTTTTTGGCGCCTCGGCACACCGCCTTCGAAAAAAACATCATCTCTTCCATCGTCACAGGCATGGTGTTTGCGTAACCCAACATCGTCATTCCTCCGCTGTCCCCCACCAGAATCATGTCGATTCCGGCCGCATCCGCGAAACAAGCCGAAGGATAATCGTACGCCGTCACATAGGAGGCGGGAATTCCCTCCTTTTTTAAATGTCTCAACGTTCCCAGATTGACTTTTTTCCGGGTTGACTCTATTTTTTTCTCGTTATCCATGAGAAATAATCCTTTCGTTTAAGCGTCCGGCGCTCCTAAACGCAGGCGCTGGGCAATTGATGAAATACCTGTACCATGTAATCAATGGTTTGATCGGAGAGCCCCGGATAAACCCCCACCCAAAAAGCGCGCTCCATCACAAAATCGGCGTTCTTGAGCGTGCCGACCACGCGATGAGAAATATTTTCATACGCCGGCTGGCGGAGAAGATTGCCGCCAAACAAAAGACGAGTGCCGATTTTTTTAGACTCCAAATACCGGACGGCCTGGCCTCGGTCAAATGGCGCTTCCGGTCGTACAAACAAAGGAAATCCAAACCAGCTGGGAACAGATCCCGGTGTTTCTTCAGGCAATATAAAAATCGAACTCAAATCGGACAAGCCCGCTTTGAGACGTTTAAAATTGTGACGGCGACGCTGAACAAATTCCGGAAGTTTTTTAAGTTGCGCCACGCCAACCGCCGCCTGCATGTCGGTGACTTTTAAATTGTAGCCAATATGCGCGTAGGTGTATTTGTGGTCATAGCCCGAGGGAGGCGCCCCCGCAAATTTCCACGCAAATCGTTTCCCGCAAGTGTTTGATTTTCCCGGATCGCACCAGCAATCCCGCCCCCAATCGCGGAAGGAAGCGATCAGCGTCTTAAGAAGCGGCTGATCCGTGAGAACGCATCCTCCTTCTCCCATCGTCAGGTGATGCGCGGGATAAAAACTTGTTGTGGCAATATCCCCGAAAGTTCCGACATTTTGTCCTTGATAAACCGAACCGACCGCGTCGCAACAATCTTCAATAAACCACAAGTTATGTTTTTTGGCGAAGGCACGCACGGCCACCGCGTCAAAAGGATTTCCCAGCGTGTGCGCTAAAAAAATGCCCTTTGTTTTTGGCGACAAGGCTTGTTCCAGATGAGACGGGTCAATGTTACAGCTGGGAATTGTCGCGTCTAAAAAAACAGGAATCATTTGATGTTGAATAATCGGATTCACCGTCGTGGGAAAACCGCTGGCGGCTGTGATGATTTCATCGCCAGACTTGAGCGCTCTGTCTTTTAATTTGGGGGATGTCAAGCTGGCAATCGCCAGTAAATTAGCAGAAGATCCCGAATTGGTTAAAAGCGCGTGCTTACGTCCAAAAATCTCGGCAAATTCCTTTTCAAACTGATCGGCATAACGACCGGAGGTCAACCAGAAATCAAGCGACGCGTCTACCAAATGGCGCATCTCTTCTTCATCAAAAACCCGCCCGGCGCAAAGAGCCTCCTTGTTGTCCGCCTCGGCTTTAGGCTTCTCGAAAGTCTCTTGATAATACTCGCCGACCATCTTTAAAATTTTTTCTCTAAGCTCGTCTGATTTTTTAGACATCCGGGGAAATCCTATTTTAATTTCAGATACTGCTTGATTTGATCTTCCGTGACTCTGTCCATAGAAGCGCCGTCCTGATAAGCCCGGCTCCATTCCACCACCCAGGACAAGGCCAACTCCAAATTCATCTTGGGCTTCCATCCCAAGCGGGACATGGACTTTGAACAGTTTAATTTTAAAATATGGGTTTCCTTGGGATGAAACGCGCCGTCTTTTTTCCACTGGGCGCCCTCTCCCCACAATTGCATCAATCGATCCGCCACCCACGAAACGGGTTTGGCATCGGAAGGCTTTGGCCCAAAATTCCATCCTTGCGCGTAAGGGGCGCCGTCTCGATAAAGTTTTTCCGCCAAGAGTAGATAGCCACTCAACGGCTCCAACACATGCTGCCAGGGACGAATGGCATTCGGATTTCGAATAATCATTTCTTTTTGTCCCCAAAAACTCCGGATCGCGTCGGGCACCAGACGATTTTCCGCCCAATCTCCGCCGCCAATCACATTGCCCGCGCGAGCGGTGGCGATCGCGGCGGCGTGTTTCTTAGAAGTTCCCGAACCAAAAAAAGCGGCGCGATATGACTTCACCACAAGCTCCGCACATCCCTTGCTACTGCTATAAGGATCCGTGCCCCCCATCGGGTCATTTTCCAAATGCCCATTTTTAGCGCCCGCGTTTTCGTCATAGCATTTATCGGAGGTCACAACGACTACCGAGCGAACTGATTTTGTGTCGCGAATAGCTTCCAAAAGATTGGCGGTACCCATCACATTGGTTTGATACGTCGTCAACGGATCCTCATAAGATTTTTTGACCAACGATTGCGCGGCCATGTGAATCACAATCTCCGGCTTGAAGCGACGCATGGAAGCGCTGAGACTTTTTAAATTACGGACGTCTCCCAACACACTCTGAATGCCTTTTTTGGGCTTGATAAGTGTGTATAAATTTTTTTTCGTCGGGGGAGCCAAAGAAAAACCTAAAAGCTCCGCCTCCCATAGACGTAGCCACGCCGAAAGCCAGGCTCCCTTAAATCCGGTATGCCCCGTGACAAAAACTTTTTTGTTTTTCCAGAACGAAGGATTCATTGCCACACTTTCCAAGGTGTTTGCCCGTTGTTCCACCATTCATTAAGCTGGAGATATTCCCGGTAAGTGTCCATCGCGTAGAAAAATCCACGATGTTGATAGGCCATGAGCTGTCCGGCGGCAGCCAAACGCTCCATCGGCTCTCGCTCCAAAATACACTTGGGATCTGAGCTCACATAATCAAATACTTTTTTGTTAAATACAAAAAAGCCGGCATTCGCCCAATAATTTCCTTGGGGTTTTTCAGCGAACTTGTTGACTTCACCGCTGGCATTGATATCAAGAACCCCAAATCTGGAAGGCGGACACATCGTAGTCACCGTCGCCAAGCGGCCGTGCGCGCGATGAAATTTTAATACCGCGTTGATGTCCACATCGCTGACACCATCTCCGTAGGTGAGCATGAACGTATCGTCGTCTTTCACGTATCGCTCGACTTGTTTCAAGCGAGAACCCGTCATAGCCTCCAAACCGGTATCCACCAACGTCACCTCATAGTCTTGTTCTTGGTGACCGCCATGAAACTTCGTATGGTTTTTCTTCCCCAGATGAATGGTGAAGTCATTATTCATGGCTTCATAGTCCAAAAAGTATCTTTTAATCAAATTGCCCTTGTACCCTAAACACATCAAGAAATCATGATGGCCATAATGACCGTATAATTTCATGATATGCCACAAAATCGGCCGGCCGCCGACTTCCGCCAAAGGTTTCGGACGATACTCTGTTTCCTCGCGAAGTCTCATTCCCATTCCGCCGCAGAGAATAATTACTTTCATTGGTTTGCTCCTCGTTCAAAAGGCTGATCTTTGCTTTCCACCTGTAAACACTCTGTTCTCCATCCCAACCTTGGGCGCACCACACCGCCCCAAGCCCCGCTGAACTCTTTACGCATCAATCCCGTTTCGTAAACGGTAAATGAAATCACTTCATTCATCGTCACTTCCAGATGCACGGCATCCGTCAGAAGAAGCACATTCACGCTGTACAAGCCTTCGTTCAAAAAATTTCCGGGCAAGGTGCAAGTCGTCTTGTAAATGCCGGGCGAACATTCTTTGTTAAACCACTCGTCGGGTTCCAGACTCACCGAATGCATATTCGCAGAAGCCAACACCCAATTGCCAAGCTTGTCCAAAAGTTGAATACTCGTACAAATTTTGTTTTTATCTTTCAAAGACCAAAATTCAACCTCGATCAAAACATCTTTTTGAATGTCCACATCCGTCGTGGCTTCACCATTGGAAACGATGCGCACCGATTTTAAACGGACTTTGTCGGTGCCGGGAGCCACCGCGGGACTCTCCCAGGTACCCTCTCCGCACCCTTCTCTTCCAATTTCAATGTAACGATTGATTACTTCGCTGGAGGATCCTTCCATTTCTTTTTTCCCATAATTCAACAAAATGGACTTGGGGCAAATATTGGCCACCACTCCCAAGTTATGGCTGACAAATAAAATCGTGCGGCCTTCTTTGGCAACATTGCCTATTTTTCCCAAACATTTCTTTTGAAACGCGGCATCTCCCACCGCCAAGACCTCATCGACCATGAGAATCTCGGGTTCCAAGTGAGCCGCGACCGCAAATCCCAGGCGCACATACATTCCGCTGGAAAATCGCTTGGCGGGCGTGTCGATAAATTTCTCCACCCCCGAAAACGCGACAATTTCATCAAAACGTTTGTCCATCTCGCGCTTTTTCATGCCCAAAATAGCGCCGCTCAAATAAATATTTTCTCTCCCGGTAAGTTCCGGATGAAATCCGGTGCCCACCTCCAGCAAAGAACCGGTACGTCCGTAAATCTCCGCGTATCCTTCCGTTGGGCTTGTAATTTTGGATAAAATTTTAAGCAGTGTGCTTTTCCCGGCTCCGTTTCTACCGATAATGCCGACCACATCCCCTTTTTTAACCTCAAAAGAGATGTCTTTTAGCGCCCAGATTTTATTGGAAGCTTCCTGCTCGCTAGAGCGGGAAAAAATATTTTTCGCGGCCTGCATCAACGTGTCCCTAAACGTTTGATACCTCGCCCGAGAGGTGCCAATTTCATAACGCTTGCCTAAACCGTGAACTAAGAGGGCTCGATTAGAACTCATATGACATCCGAAAATTTTTTCTCAACCTGCGCGAAGTAATTGATTCCCAGTAATAAAAACAAAACCGCCTCCGCGAAAGAAATCAAAAGCATTCCCATATTCAACGGTTGCGATAAGAAGCAGTCTCTAAAGCTCTCGATCACCGGCGCCACCGGATTCAGATAGACCAGCCATTTCCATTTTTGAGGCACAAGATGGGTGGTGTAAATCACCGGAGTGGCGTACATCCATAACTGGATCAAAAAGGGAATGACATACCGAAAATCCCGATACGAAACAACCAAAGCGGATAAGAAACTCCCCAAGCCGATCACAATCAGTATCAAAATAAATAGAAGAAATGGAACCGCCAAAAGTTGAAAACCCGGTGTAATCCCGTAATAGACCATTAAAAAGAAAACCACTAAAAGAGACACCATAAAATCCACAAGCCCGGAACCAATCGCCGCGATAGGAATCACCGAGCGCGGAAAATAAACTTTTGTAATCAAGTTGCCGGAGCCGACAATCGAATTGGCGGACGCATCAAGCGCGTGCGCGAAAAACATCCAAGGCACCAGCGCCGAATAAACAAAAATAGGATAAGGCATCCCCTGTGTGGGCATTTTCATGAGCCTTCCAAATAAAATGGAGAAAACAATCATGTTGGTCACCGGTTGAATAATCGCCCAGGCGCACCCCAAAAATGTTTGCTTGTAACGCACTTTGATGTCTCGAAGCGTCAGGATCCAAAGAAGATCCCGGTACTCCCACAGCTCCCATACATTAGGAAGCACCCATCCTTTAGACGCCTGGATGAGATGAAAACGTTCCGACGGTTTTACCGTTTGATTTTTTGTGCTCATAAATTTTCAGCCATTTTGAACGCGTGCGCCGCATAACGCGCCCTTGAAAAACGTTCCACAGCCTCATTTTTGACTCGCGGCAAACGCAAACCCTGTAAAAGCGCCTCTTCCAGTTGACTAATATTATCGGCTTCAATCATTCGGCCAATTTTTCCTTCCGCCAAAGCATCCAGGCTTCCACCTTCTTGTCCTCCCACCACAGGGATTCCGCTAGCCGCCGCTTCCAAGAAAACAATTCCAAAACCTTCCTTCGCGCTAGGCATGACAAAAACATCAGCCGTGCGATAAAGCGCGGGCAATTCTTTTTCAGAGATGTAACCGATGAACAACACTTGATCGGACACCCCTTGGTCTTTGGCCAAGGTTTCCAAACGCTTTTTATCGTCACCCTCCCCGGCGATCACATACATCGCGTCGGGAACTTGTTTAAGGATTTCTGGCAAAGCGCGGATCACCCGGTCATGCCCCTTGTATTTTTCTTGAGCCGCAAGGCGTCCAACGGTTAACAAAACGCGTTTCCCCGTCAAGCCATAACGTTCCACCAGACTTTCAGATTTGGATCCCGGCTGAAACACCTCTCCATAAGTCACCGGCAAAATCTTAACTTTTTCCGGGCTGTTGCCAGCCCAAGACAGAAACTTTCTCCGGGTAAAACGGCTGATGGCGGTGACCAGCTCCGCGTGTTCCACAGCTCCACGAACCATGCCAGACGGCTTCTCCCACGCATCAATCCCATACAGATGCACCCACAAAGGAATATTTTTAGTTTTTGAAATCATTCGCGCCAGCGGCGCCATCAGCAAATGCCCGCAAAAAACAAAATCTATTTTTTCCCGGCGAGCGACTTGAAAAGCTTTTTTTGCGTACCACAAACGATTCATAACGGCCTGCTCTTGTTGAATATTTTTCGGTAACACGCTTTGAATCGGGTTACTTTTTCTCGGCAAAACAAATATTTCAAATTTCTGATGAAGCGCTTCGAACAAATCGCGATTGGTCTGCGCGATCCCTCCGCCGCCCCCGTAAGCCTCCGCAACCAACGCCAGAATTTTTTTCATCGTCTTCTCAAGCCGCCAATTTCTGATACGCCGTGTAAGCCCACCGCCGCGACCAATGAGTCTCCGGCCTTTGAAGCATTTTGATATCTTTCCAAGCATCCAAAGAGGCTGCCTTTTCCTCGGACAGCCAACGCGCCATCGGCACCGAAAAACCCGTCTTGGATCGTTTTTTGAGGGAGGCCCTATTTTTCTTCGCCGCGCCCGCTAAAAAAAACTTTTTATTCGACTCCTTGGAACGAATTAAAAAAGGAGCGACGCGTTGTAATAATACCGAGTCCACCAAAGGAACCCGAATCTCCATCGAATGCGCCATTCCCGCCCAATCGGCGTCTCTTAACAACTGATTTCTCATGTAATGACTGGCTTCTAAGCTAGCGATTCTTTCGAAGTCCCCGCCCGGATCGGGCTTTAGAGAAGCTCTGAGCCGAGTCTTCAACTGCAAACGCCGGAGCCCTTCTCGCGCGGCTTCAGAACCCAGCAACGCAGGCAATTCCCAAGGCAAAAAAAGAGCTCGTTTTAAAAAATAAGCGTCCGCCGGATGAGCCCCGTATTTCACAAGACCCGTAATTTTTGGTTGGCGAAGAAGTCCCGCGGAAATTAAAAAGGAAGAAGCTAGTTGAAACAATTCTCCGGCCAGCGGCACCCGCGACGGCAAATACATCCAACGCCCCATTGCTGGGACTTCCGAAAAAGAAGGATAGCCGCCAAAAAGCTCATCCCCTCCCATCCCTGAGAGCGCTACCTTCCACCCTTGGCGATGAGCCGCTTTGCTGACAAAATAGGTATTGATACCGTCAATGCTGGGTTGATCCATGGAAACTAAAATAGAGTCCAAGTCTTTTTGAAATTCCTCCCTGGAAAGGAGCATCTCAGAATGAGGCGCGCCATAAAAACTCGCGATTTCTTTAGCCTGAGGCAATTCATCCTGAGCCGTGCCTTGGAACTCGGCGAAAGCAAGAGTCAGCGCGTTCATTTTATGGCCTAAATCAAAAGACAATCCGGCAATCGCCGCCGAATCCACACCGGCCGACAAAAATAATCCCACCGGAACATCGGAAACAAAATGACTCTTCAAAGAATCCGTGAGTGACTCCGTAATTTTATCTTGAGCGTCGCGCTCACTACCAACACTCCCCTTTTGATCATGCGCCATTGAAAATATTTTTGAAATCGAAAAATACTGTTTAGGCTCCGAACACCCGAGGGAGTCGATGGAAACGATACTGCCGGCGGGAACCTGCCGGATCTCTTGATAGAGAGTAAACGGTTCCGGCACGCTTCCGGTCAGAAAAAACCCGGCGGATCCCGCGGGCTCCTTTATTTTGGATACTTTGCCGCTGACTAAAAGAGCTTTGACCTGGGAAGCGGCTCGAAGCGTCCACCCATCGTCGGCATAATAAAGCGGCTTGATTCCGTAAGGATCCCGAATGAGATGCATTTGATTTTTTTGTTCATCCCAAAGAATTATGGCGAACATTCCTCGAAGATCATGAACCATTTCCAGACCCTTTTGACGATACAAATGCAAAATCACTTCCGTGTCGGAATTCGAATGAAAAACGCTTCCCCGTGCTTCCAACGATTGTCGAAGCTGGCGATAATTATAAATTTCTCCGTTAAAACTCACGCTCAACTGTTTATCCTCACTGTGCATGGGCTGAGCCCCTTTTTCCGAAAGATCGATAATCGCCAAACGCCGGTGACCCAGCGCGACGCGATTATTCTTCGAAAACCATTCGCCGGAGCCGTCAGGCCCGCGACGCTCCATCGCGTCCCGGATATGACGCAATTCCTCCCGATTTACCTCGGAGGAGGCGTAATGATAAGAAAATATCCCGGCAATTCCACACATCGTCTTCACAGCTCCGCCCTCTCAGTCACAAAATAAACTTTTTGTGGCCTACCGAGGGATTTTGACTTTAAACTTTTTCGACCAAAGCCGAGTCCACTTCTATCGAAATCGACGCCTTGAGTGCATCAATCGAAATCACAAGACGGCAACGCTTTTGGTCTTTTCTAGCGATAAACCCTTCCACACCCTTAAAAATTCCGCTTTTGACAATCACGCGGGAGCCAGCGTTCAAATACGGAAAGGGGTCTACCGCGATCTGGCTTTCTAAAATACTTTTGAGCGCTTCAATCACTTCTGGGCGAATCTGCACCGGCCTGGCATTGACGGACACAAAACAAACCGCTCCTTTGGAACGGATGACCTCAGTGGCCTTGTCGCCGCCGGTTTTCACAAAAACGTAACTGCTAAAAAGAGGTTCTTCAACCGTCGTCACCCGATCCGACCAACGGCGCTTGATCTTGCGAAGCGGCAAAAAGGACTCGATCCCTTTCTTTTTAAGCTCCAAATCCACCGATTTTTCATGCCGGCCTTTGGTATAAAGCGCATACCATTGCTTCTCAATCGGCTTGATCTCAAACGAAGGCGACAGATTACTCATTACTGACCTCGTCACGCCCGGTCAAGATCTCCAAACAGCGGGATTTTAAGGGATGGCGTTTGATGCATCTCTTTTTCTCCAAAGCCTTTAGGTGTTCCAGGGTGGAGCTTGGAGCGATATGAAAATGCCCGCCAATCTCTCGAATGGTGGGCGAAAATCCATTGGCAAGGGAAAATTGCTTAATAAAGAAGAGAACTTCTTCCTGACGATGCGTTAAAGGGCTCATAAAGGATAATATACCTAACATTTGTTAGGGTTACAAGTCCATAATAAATTAAACTTAAATCAACTCTAGTTACCAAATGTAACTTAAAACCAGCAAATAATGATTGAAACATTTAATTAATAGTGTATATTATTACTTATTATAATGTATATTTTATATATTGCTCAATTCATTCACGGACGCTCTTCCTAGCCCTCTATGCGCTGTCGATATTGCCAACATGCGGTGAAGGACATTATGGTGGATTTGGGGATGTCCCCCCTAGCCAATGCTTTTGTCGAGCCCAAAAACTTCTACCGATCCGAAAAGTTTTATCCGCTCCGAGCCATGATTTGCCGCAAATGCTATCTGGTTCAATTAAAAGAATTTGAGGTGCCTGCTAAGATTTTTGGCTACTATTACTACTTCTCCTCCTTTTCCAGCGGGTGGCTAAAACATGCCCAAACCTACGCCGAGATGGCGATCAAGCGCTTCAAGCTAAGTTCCAAAAGCCTTGTCGTGGAAATTGCTAGTAACGATGGTTACTTGCTCCAATACTTTAAAAAAAGCAACATCCCTGTCTTAGGAATTGAGCCGGCTTCCAATGTCGCCCAGGCCGCCCGAAAAAAAAATATTCGAACCCTGGTGGAATTTTTTGGGTTACGCGTGGCAAAGAAGCTCTCGGCCAAAAAGCTAAAAGCGGATCTGGTCGTCGCCAACAATGTGCTGGCTCATGTGCCAAATCTCAATGATTTTGTCGCGGGCATTCACCAGATTTTAAAAAAAGACGGGGTGGTCACGATTGAAGTCCCGCATCTTTTGCAAATCTTAAAACACATCCAGTTTGACACGATTTATCATGAGCATTTTTCCTACTTTTCCCTTTTCACCACGCGCAAAGTGCTCAGCTCCCAGGGACTCCGGATTTTTGACGTTGAAAAATTGGAAACACATGGAGGCTCCTTAAGAATTTATGCCTGCCATCAAGGCTCCTCTCACCCCACCAGCGCCCGGGTACGGCGTCTTCTCAAGGAGGAATTAACCTTCGGCTTGGCGCGGCTTTCCACCTATCGCAATTTTGGGAAAAAAGTGCAGAGAGCCAAACAAGAATTGCTCGGATTTTTGAATAACGTTAAAAACCGCGACAAAACCATCGTCGCTTACGGCGCCGCGGCCAAAGGTAATACGCTCTTAAATTATTGCGGCATCGGCCCCAATTATTTGGATTATGTGGTGGATCGAAATCCGCACAAGCAGGGAACTTACTTGCCTGGAAGCCATCTGCCGGTACTAAAGCCGGAAGTGATCAAAAAAACAAAACCGGATTATTTACTTATTTTGCCTTGGAATATCAAAAAAGAAATTTTACGCCAAATGGCTTATATTCGCCGCTGGGGAGGTCAATTTGTGCTGGCGCTCCCCAAAGCGAGAGTCTTATCATGAAATCCCGCGACGACTCAAAACAATTTGCCAAAGAAAGACTCTCTTCCATCCACCGCATGGCTCGAGACGCCAAGCTGAAACAGCTGACCACGCAGTGGCTTAAACGCAGTTTTCAGCACAAGTACTCGTATCACTTTGATTGGATGGGACGCCCCATCATCCAATACCCGCAAGACATGATCGCGATGCAGGAACTCATCTGGCGTTTAAAACCCGATCTGATTGTCGAGACAGGTATTGCCCGTGGCGGCTCGCTTATCTTTTACGCGTCGATGCTGGAGCTCTTGGGAAAAGGAAATGTCGTCGGAATCGATATTGATCTTCACGAGCACAATCGCAAAGCCATCCAGGCGCATCCCATGAACAAGCGGATCCGCCTGATTCAGGGCTCTTCTGTCGACCTTGGAACCGCCCGGGAAGTCTATCAACTGGCCAAAAAATACAAATCCGTGCTTCTTTTTTTAGACTCCAACCACACCGCGGATCATGTACTGCAGGAACTTCAAATCTATTCGCCGTTGGTTCAAAAAGGAAGCTACATTGTGGTTTTTGACACCCTGATTGAAACGTTGTCGCCCAAGGAAATCGGCTCCAGACCCTGGGGAAAAGGAAATAACCCGCTCACCGCGGTCAAAAAATTTCTAAAAGACAATAAGCGCTTTAAAATCGACCGAAGCTTCGATGACAAACTGCTCATCAGCGTTTGCGCCGGCGGCGTCTTGAAATGCCTCGCCAATACTAAATAATGAAACCGCTTGTCAGCATCGGACTTC
>JAHFFN010000004.1 GCA_023247915.1 Candidatus Omnitrophota bacterium | reverse complement strand
CCCGATAGTCGCCCCCCAACCGCTGGAAACCATACAAAATTCGGTAGCGCCCATCGCCTCGGCGGCCTTGGCCTGACTCACAATCTCTTCCACGCTGATTTGCGGATAAACCGGGCTGTCGGTCTTGTAATGCCCGGACTGCGCGCAAAATTTACAGTCTTCACTGCAATTGCCGCTTTTGATATTGGAGAGCGCACAGGATTCAATCGTGGAGCCCACAAATTTTTCCCGGACTTCATTGGCGGTGGCGGCCAAATAAGGAACATGGATCGCTTCCATGGAGGAAAGCTTAATCGCGTCTTCGCGTGAAATCGATCCGCCATTTAAAACTTGCTCACGAACTTTTAATATCAAATCCAGCATGGGTTTCTCCAAATTTGTTTTGATAATTATACCAAAAATTGATTGTAAACCAGAAAGCTTTTATTTGGTTTACATTGGAGAATTGTTATTGGGAAACAGGATTTTCCGGGGAAGGCGGAGTGCTTGGTTTTTTTCGTTCGCGGTATTGACGCATGTATTCTTTCATGTAGCGGCGATACTCTTCCAAATGGGATTGGCGATAACCCTTCACTTTCTCCGGATTACGTGTGCGCCACACCTTGGAGCGACTGCGTTGAGTCTCCAGCCATATCACGCTTTTGGATTCGTCAAATTTAAAATAATTAGGATTGCGTTCTCGCCACGCCTTCATGCTCTCAGAGTGACGCCGGGTCTGGCACGGAGGATTAGAGCAAATTTTTTGTGCGGGGGAATACTTATTTGGCGTGAATTCGGCCTGGCAATAAACGCAAAGACGCGCTTGCATCAAGAGTCCGGATTAGACGTTAATAAAATAATTCTGCGCGACCAGCGCCGCGGCGCCTAGAGGCACCCCGTTTTCGGCGAGCGCAGAAGGAATAATGCGAAGTTTTTCGGTGGCTTCAGGAACGGCCATCTGTTTTACCGTTTCACGAATGGCATCTAAAAGAGGTGCTCCGGCGGCTTCGATTCCCCCGCCAATCACAATAATTTCAGGATTAAAAAGATTGGCCAAAAATGCCGCTTTTCGACCCAGTCTCTGTCCGCCCTCTTTGATCAAACGACGTGCCAAAACATCTCCGGCCTCAGCGGCTTGAATCACCGTAAAAAGAGTTACTTTTTTTGCATCTCCCTTCACTAATTCATAAATTTTAGATTGAGGATTTTCCTTTTGCAGGGCTTGCGCCACCAACGCGATTCCCAAATCAATTCCCCACACGCCGGCATTGTAAGATTCAACCAGAGCCGGTAACGGATTATCTTCGCGAGCGTCAAACAACCATTCACCCGCGCAACCATTCGCCCCTCTATAAATTTGCCCATTGATCATAATGCCGCAACCATTTCCGGAGTAAAGATAAATGGCGTGCTGAACTCCCAATCCTTTTCCGTACCATTCCTCACCAAACACCGCGGCGTTGGCGTCATTGTCGACAATCGTGGGAATACCAAATTTTTCTTCAAAAATTCCATGAATAGAAACCGAGATCGAAAGATCCTCTTCTAAAAGTCCTACCGGCCAACGCACTGTGCTGGTATCTCGATTAAAAACGCCTGGAATGCCGATTCCAATCCCATGCACTTTTCCGGTATCTACTTTTGATTTCGCTAAAAGTTCTTCCACCAGTGAAATCATCGAGCGCACCAACGCCTCGCCCGCTTCCAGAGGCCGTTCGCGCTTCACGGTAAAAACGATTTCCCCTTTAAGATTGCAGAGCACCGCGATCATATCGACAAGATTCAGACCGATACCGATCAAGAAAATCGCCGACGGATTCAGATCCACCAGGGTTGGTTTGCGGCCGCCGCTGGAAACGTCGATCCCCACTTCTTTGATCACGCCTTTTTTGATGTACTGGTCGACGTAGCTAGTGACCGTCACGATATTGAGGCCAATGAGTCTTGAGATTTCCGCGCGGGCGATGGGACCCTTTTTGCGGATCGTATCGAGAATCTGAAGGTTTTTCTTTTCGTGGTCGTTGAGCTCAATCTGATCTAAAAGCCGGCGGCGAATCACAGCCATATCAAACCTCCGCGAATAATTCTTGGGTGACCAGACACACGGCGCCAAAAGCAACCGCTTCTTCGCCTAGGCGGGACAAAATGATTTTAACCACTCCCGCGGTTTCTTCCATGACCATTTGCTTCACGACGCGACGAACCGTATTGAGCGCCAACTCCCCGCCTTTTTCGATACCGCCACCCAACACAATGACTTCAGGATTAAAGAAATTGGTAATGTACGCGACTTTTAGGCCTAGGCGTGTGCTGGCTTCTTCCACAATTTTAATGGCCGTCGCGTCATTTTTTTTGACGGCCTCAAAAATAATATTCACATCGATATTGTCAGGATTTTTTCCGGCAAGCTCAAGAATCTTGGATTTGGCGCCGTCTTTCTTGACCGCTTCTTTAGCGCGGCGTACCATGCCCAGATCCAAGCCTTCGGATTTAAAAAAGTCCGACTGCGTGACCCAAGGCTCAAGCTCAAGGCCTTCGGTATTTTCAAGATTCAGCTGTATCTCGCCGGCGCTCCAGCTGGATCCCCAAAACAAATCATTGTTGGCGATCACGCCGCTTCCGACATCGGAATAAAAATAAACCACGTTCTCATCGTCAATGCGAAGGCTTAGTTTTTTTTCAGCGAGCGCGGCAAGGCTGGCGTCATTGCCGACGGACACCGGCACGCGAAATTCTTTTTCTAAAATACTTTTGGCCGTCGCGAAACTCCCCACTGTTTTGCCGCGAATCTTATCCGTGTCGCGAATCGTTCCGGCGCCGCGATCAATGACTCCCGAAATGCCCAATCCGATGCCCTTAAGCTTGTCGATAGGCGCCTTGGATTCTTCGATGACACGGCGAACCAATTTGACCGCTTCGGCAATCACGACTTCCATGTGCCCTTCCGGTCTTTTGATGCGCAATTTATGTAAAATGGTCGGTGTGAGATTCGATAAAATCACCAGGATATGCGTGGGGCCAATTTCCACACCCACTAAATTGCCCCAATCGGCGTTAAGCTCCACAAGCTCCGGTCGACGGCCGCCGCTGGAGATGTCTAGCCCCTTTTCAGATACCAACTTCTGATCAATGTAATGCTCCACATAATTGGAGACCGTGACAATATTAAACTGGGTAATGCGGGAAATGTCGGTTTTGGCGATGGGGCCGTTGCGGCGAATCACATCCAAAAGGATGATGTTTTTGCGCTCACGGTCGGTTAAATGGTCGTTTTTATAGAGTGCTCTGTAAGCCATGATTGTGGATTATATCCGATTCAACCCGAAAAAGAAATTAAAAACCTTAAGAAAGTGGTTTAAAAAAGCCCCCTTCATCCGTTTAGGACGAAGGGGGTAATTTCTTAGGACTTAAACAACATCTCCGCATACGTCGGAACCGGCCAAGCGCAAGCAGGCAACAACGTTTCAAGAGTGTCGATATCTTTGCGCAGGTCATTCAAGCCCGGCACAATTTTATCGCGGTAGGCCACGGCTTTTGCTTCCACATTGGAAGTGCCTTGCGCCTTCTCAAGAACCGCTTCAAAGATTGCCAGCTTTTTATTGGCAGATTCAAGAAGCTTAGAGACATCGGTCAGCAATTCCTTTTGAACTGTGGAGGAACCACCGGCATTCTTCAAATTAGACACGGTCTGAGCCAGCTGATTGGTGAACGAGATCACCGCTGGAATGTACTGACGCTTGACCATTTGCACCGCGGCCTGAGCCTCGATGTTCATGATCTTGGCGTACTGCTCAAGATAAATGTCGTAACGGGAATGCAACTCTTCTTTCGAGAGAACTTTATATTTTGAGAAAAGTTTCTCGGCTTCGGGAGTCGCCATTTCATGCCACGCTTCGACAGCGGAGCTGATGTTCGGGAGTCCGCGCTTTTTGGCTTCCTTCACCCACTCTTCCGAGTAGTTGTTGCCATTGAAAATCACGCGGCCATGCTTGATCATCGTCTCTTTGATGATAGCTTCAGCTTCCTTATTGATATCCTTAGCTTTCTCCAGACGAGTCGCGATGTCATCCAACGCTTCGGTCACGATCGTGTTCAGAACCGTGTTCGGCCCAGAGATCGAGATGGAAGAAGGAACCATGCGAAACTCGAACTTGTTTCCGGTAAAGGCAAACGGAGAGGTTCTGTTGCGATCCGTGTTGTCCTTAGGAAGTGGCGGTAAAGAATCGACTCCGATATGGAGATAGTGTTGACCTTTGGACGAAGCCTTCTTGCCTTTGGCCAGCGTTTCCAAAATATCGGTCAACTCTTCACCCATGAAAATCGAGATAATCGCCGGAGGCGCTTCGTTGGCACCCAAGCGCAGATCGTTTCCGCGATTGGCGGCGCCAGCGCGAAGCTTGGACG
Source organism: Candidatus Omnitrophota bacterium (assembly GCA_023247915.1). Taxonomy (GTDB): domain Bacteria; phylum Omnitrophota; class Gorgyraeia; order 2-02-FULL-51-18; family 2-02-FULL-51-18; genus JAHFFN01. Next base: position 58,610 of record JAHFFN010000004.1, on the reverse strand, counting down.
CGTGTTTATCCACCGCTTTGATGAGCGCGCTCAAGAAAACCAAGAACTGCTCATTGTCATGAGGTGTTTTGCCGGGCTCCAAAAGATTTTGCCCGTCATTGGTGGACATCGACCAGTTGTTGTGCTTACCGGAACCATTCACACCCGCAAATGGCTTCTCATGGATCAAGCAAACCAAGCCATGACGGAGCGCCACACGCTGTAAGGTTTCCATCACCAGCTGATTGTGATCCGCGGCAATGTTGATGGTTTGAAACACAGGAGCCAGCTCATACTGCGCGGGAGCCACTTCATTGTGTTTGGTCTTCGCGGTCACGCCCATTTTCCAAAGCTCGATATCCAGATCGCGCATAAACGAAGAGATGCGGTCACGGATCGCGCCAAAATATTGATCCTCGAGCTCCTGACCTTTCGGTGACGAAGCGCCAAACAAGGTACGGCCGCTGGCGATCAAGTCAATGCGCGCATCGTAGTATTTTTTATCAATCAAGAAATACTCTTGCTCGGGACCCATCGTCGGCATCACGCGAGTCGCTGTCTTGTTGCCAAGAGCGCGAAGCACACGAACCGCCTGTTTGGACAAGGCTTCGATGGAACGCAACAGCGGAGTTTTCTTATCCAGCGCTTCACCGGTATAAGAACAAAACGCTGTAGGAATAGTGAGAGTGACATAGCCGTTACCGTCTTCTTTTAAGAAAGCCGGTGAGGTGCAATCCCAAGCCGTATAACCGCGCGCTTCAAAGGTCGCACGAAGTCCGCCCGAGGGAAATGAGGAAGCGTCGGGCTCGCCCTGAATCAATTGCTTGCCGGAAAATTCCATCACGGATCCGCCGTCATCGCTTGGAGATAAAAAGGAGTCGTGTTTCTCCGCGGTAATCCCGGTCAAAGGTTGAAACCAATGCGTGTAGTGTGTCGCGCCTTTTTCAATCGCCCAATCCTTCATCGCGTTGGCGACGACATTGGCCACTTCGAGAGTCAGCGGAGCGCCCTTCTCAATCGTTTGGCGAAGCGCTTTATAGGTGTCCTTCGGTAAACGCTCTTGCATAGCTCTATCATTAAAAACATTCGAACCAAAAAGTTTGGTAAGGCTTGAATCTTTCAAGCGGGATTCCTTCATGTGCTTATCTCCGTTGGAACTAACCACTCTTGCAATTTCTTGTGCGATGGACATTGCTAACTCCCCTTCTTTTTCTGGTGGATGAACAGATTCGGATAACTTACTGCAGTTGCTTTGAACTGTCAATACGAAATCTCATGAAAAACCTGACTTTTAACTAAAGCTACCGGGAAGTATAAGGAGGCGCGTCACGGATGATTTTCAGACAGGTTAAGAATAGATTACGGAAAATCAACAGTAATTGATTTTAGTACTTAAGATTAACTAAAACTAATTAAATTTTAGCTCAATCCCGACGGGGCAATGGTCGGAGCCCAGGACATCCGGAAGAATAAAGGCTTTGGAGAGGTTGGGCTTTAAATCGTCGGAAATAAAAAAATAATCGATACGCCAGCCGACATTGCGTTCCCGAGCTCGCGTCAAGGTGTCCCACCACGTGTAATGCCCCGGCTCCTGGGTAAATACGCGAAAGGTGTCGATAAATCCTTTGGAGACTAATTTATCCATCCACGCGCGCTCTTCCGGTAAAAAACCGGATATTTTTTGATTTTCTTTGGGCCGAGCCAAATCAATCTCGTTGTGCGCGGTGTTCACGTCCCCGCAAATCACAAGCTTCTTCCCCTTTTTTCTTAATTTCAGGAAATAGGCTAAAATTTCTTCGTAAAAATCCATTTTGTATTTCAAGCGAATCGCGTCGCGTTTTCCGTTGGGGAAATAAATATTAAAGAGAATAAAATCTCCGTGATCTGTTTCCAAAACCCGGCCTTCCGAATCAAAATGCGTGATCCCAAAACCGTTTTTAGCGGACAGAGGTTTTGATTTCGCGAAAGTCGCCACCCCGCTGTAACCGGGACGCTCCGCGGGGTTCCAATGCGTTTCATAGCCTTTGGGATAAAGAAGTTCGGGGGGAAGTTGTTCGCGCTTGGCTTTGATTTCTTGCAAACACAGGACGTCCGGAGATTCTTTAGACAGCCAATTCAGGAAACCTTTTTTGAGCGCGGCGCGAACGCCGTTAACATTCCAAGAAAGTATTTTTACTTTTTTCATTCCTGAGACGGCGAATCCAACAAGCGGAAGAGATCGCTGTAGGTTTTGGCGAGTTTAAATCCGCGGTATTTCTGCGCGATCGCCTTGGGAGGATTAAACAAAATCCCGCGATCGGCGGTTTTGAGCATCGAAATATCATTGTACGAGTCCCCCGCGGCGCGGATTTCAAAGCCGATACTTTTGAGAGCCTGAGTCGCCTTCTGTTTTCCATTGGGCTGTCTCAAATGATAGCCGGAAATAAAACCCTCGGAGTCCGTCGAAAGCTTATTGCAAAAAAGTGTGGGGTATCCCAGCTTTTTTATGAGGGGCATCGCAAATTCGTAGAAAGTGTCGGAAAGAATAATCACCTGGTATTTCATCCGCAGACGGTCTAAAAACGCTTCGGCGCCATTCAGCGGATTCATCTTTGAAATGACTTTTTGGATCAATTCCAGCTTGATGCCATGCGTGCGCAAAATTTCCATCCGGCGGCGCATTAACACATCGTAGTTGGGAATGTCACGGGTGGTGAGACGCAATTCCTTGATCTGCGTTCTTTCGGCGACCTGGATCCAAATCTCGGGAACCAAAACGCCTTCCAGATCCAAACAACAAATGACGGGCTTTCTAATTTTTTTCATTTTTCTCCACGTGAAACGCTTTTCTTTCAAACTTTGAAAACACGCTGTAGGCACACGGTACCACAAACAGAGTTAAAAAAGTGGATAAAACGACTCCGCCGATGACCGCCACTGCCATCGGAATACGCGTTTCCGCGCCGGGACCAAGCGCCATGGCCGGAGGAATCGCGGCGGCAATGGTCGCTACCGAGGTCATTAAAATGGGGCGTAGACGAATCGGGCAAGCTTCTAGCAGCGCTTCGTGCGCGGACTTTCCCTTCTCCGAGCGAACGTGATTGGTAAATTCCACCAGCAGGATCGAATTTTTCTTCACGATACCCATGAGCAAAATAAAGGCGATCATACTGTAAAGATTGAGCGATTGATTGGTGACCAGAAGCGCGATCACCGCCCCCGAGATAGCGAACGGCATGGCCAGAAGCACAATCGCCGGGTGAATAAAGCTGTTGAACTGCGACGCTAAAATCATGTACGCGATCACAATACCGAGAATGAACGCAAAACCGAGACTGCCAAAAGATTCTTTCATACTCTTGGCGCCACCTGTCAGCTCAATGCGATAGCCATCCGGTAGCACTTCGTCGGCGATCTTTTGCACCGCGGCTAACGCGTCCGCCTGAGACTTGCCCGGTACCATATTGGCAAACACACCAATAGAACGCTCGCGATTACGCCGCGTAATGCTAAGAAGAGATGGCTTAAGGTGAATGTCCACCACTTCGGAAAGTTTCACGCGCTCCCCGCGATTATTCCAAATCCAAATTTTTTCGACGTCTTCGGGCTTCATGCGGTCGGAAGCAATTAAACGCACGCGCACATCGTAACGCCGTCCGCCTTGTGTGTATTTGCCGACACGCTGACCGCCGATCAACGCATTGACGGCATTGCCAATAGTCGCCATGTCCACGCCATGTTCTTCGGCTTTCGCACGATTGGGCTGAATCTGGACTTCGGTCACGCCGAGCAAATAATCCGTATCGACGTCCACCATCAGACCCGTTTCTTTCATTTTCTCCATGATTTTTTGGGAATATTCGGCAAGCTTAGCCCAATCACTTCCCTGCACTGAAAATTCCACGGGATAGCCGCGTTGAGCGGTGAAACCACGCATCGACAGATCCTGCACAAAAACCTTCGTGTTTGGAATCTTATTCAGATCCGTGCGGAAATCCATCATCAGATCCGCCTGCGTTTTTTCCCGATGGGCGCCGGAGCGGACACCGCGATGACCTTTGGACTTGAGCGAAACAAAGAGCATGCCCGTATTGACCTCCCCGCCGCCAAAACCTCCGATCGCCGCAAAATAACGCTCCACCTCAGGAACCTTTTGCACATAGTCTTCCGCTTGTTTAAAGCGTTCGTTGGTGTATGGGAGTGACGATCCCACCGGTGTTTGAAGCCGAAGCAAGAAATAACCCTGATCTTGAGCTGGCACAAATTCCTTACGCAAAGGCGCAAAAAGTAAAATGGACACCCCAAAAAAAACAACCGAGGCGGCGATCACAATCCAAGGAATGCTGAGCGCCCGCTTGAGCGACCGACCGTACAATGCCGCCAAATCCGAAAACCATTTTTCGACCGCTTTTCCTAAACGCGATTTTCTTTCGTCCACTTCCAGAAACTGCGACGCGCGCATCGGTGTGAGCGTGAGCGCTTCCAAAAGCGAAAATAAAACGGCGGCCGAAATCGCCACGCCAAACTCAAAAAAGAAACGGCCGATCACACCTTTCATAAACGCCACCGGAAGAAAGATCGCCACCAGCGCCAGTGTTGCCGCGATAGCCGCGAATGTGATCTGCCGCGCACCTTCCTGCGCCGCTTCGACGCGGCCGAGGCCTTTTTCGTGATAACGGAAAATATTTTCTAACACCATGATCGCGTCATCCACCACGATACCGATCGCCAGCGACAGCGCGAGAACCGTGAATGTGTTTAACGTAAATCCCATGAAACGAAAAACAAGAAAACTGCCGATAATGGATGTGGGAATCGCCAATAAAATATTAAAAGTAGAGCTCCAAGATCCCAAAAAGAACCAGCAAACTGCCGCCGTCAACAGTGCCGACATCAACAGGGCAAATAAAAGTTCGTGAATCGCATCCTCCACAAATGTGGTGGAATCAAAATTAATGCCCAGTCTCATTCCTTCCGGCAAATCCTTTTGCACTTCGGCCAACTTTTTCTTCACCGCATGCGCGACTTCCACGGAGTTAGCGCCCGTCTGTTTCCGGATCCCCAACCCGACGGCCGGCTTTCCAAGCACACGCGAAAGACGGCGTTGATCCGCCAGCGCGTCTTCAATCTGCGCGACATCTTTCAAATAAATAGGTTTATAAACCGGCTGTCCGCCGCGGCGCGAGATCAGAATATTGCCAAACTCTTCAATCGAAAGTGCCTCTCCCATCGTGCGCACATTCATTTCTTTTTCGGGTGTTTCAATGCGTCCGGCCGGTAATTCCGCGTGATTTGACTCAATGGCGCCAATAATATCGCCGACGGTGAGTTGATACTCTTCCAACTTTTTATCCGACACCCACACGCGTAGATTGCGATCCACATAACCGCTCAAAAGAATCTCACCCACGCCCGGGATGGTTTGGAAACGATCCTTCAAATGATCCTGCACATAGGTAATCATCTCGCGCAAAGGCATGTCCCCAGAAACCGCCAACCACATAATCGGCTGATCCGTCGGATTTTGTTTGGAAACCGTCGGCGGATCAATGTCTTCCGGAAGACGTCGTTGGGCTTGCGCCACGCGCGACTGCACTTCCTGGAGCGCAACATCAATGTCGCGGCTCAAATCAAACTCAAGCTTCACATCGGTCGAGCCCTGACGCGTCGTCGAGGTAACTTCCTTTAAACCTTGCGAACTCATGACGGCGTCTTCAATCACATCGGCGACGTCGCTTTCCATGACTTCCGGTGCGGCGCCCTCCCAAGTCACGGAAACCGTGAGCACGGGAAAATCAATTTCAGGCATCTGACTAACGCCAAGATCCTTATAAGAAATACCGCCAAAAACGATCAATGCCGCCATCAACATCCAGGAAAATACGGGGTTTTTAATGGAAATATCGGAGAGTGTCATTTTTCGCCTTCTATGGGATCTGCCGGAAGCTCCCCGACAGCAATTTTTAATTTCCAAAAATTCTTTCTAAAATTATAGTACGCCGTATTGCGACGAAGCTCGGCTTCTTCATATCTTCTGAGAGCGTCCAAAACATCCAGATTGCTGACAAGATCCGTTTCGTATTCTTTTCGATGAAAATCATAATCTTTTTGTGTGGCGGTCGTCGCCCGTGAAAGTCTCTCTTCAATCGCCCGGGAGGTCACAAATTCATCATACGCGTTTTTAATTTCAAGCTTGGCCTTACGCCGCGTTTCCTGATACGTCGCCACCGCCTGATCTTTCTCGGAAGCCGCCACGCGAATATCACCAAAGGTGTCCAGGCGATTAAAAATAGGCACGTCCACCGTCAAAAGCAGATCCCAGTCATTGCCGTTTTGAAATCCCACACGCTTGGTGTAATAGTTTCCATCCAGAGTCACTGCTGGGAAAAGTCCGGACTGAGCCACCACCACTTTTTTTTCAGCCAATGTTCTGGCGTTTTCAGCGGCTTTCACTTCCGAACGATTCAGCGCTTTGGCGGTATAAAAAGATAAATCGGAGAAACTCGTGGTCGGCAATGGTTCGTCTAAAAGCGTTTCCGTCACATCCTTCCCTATATAGAATCCCAGTAATTCTTTTGAAAGCCGCAAAGTCCTCCGCGCCTGATCCAAATCGGTCTCGACTAGAAGCAGGTCGGAGTAGGCAGACAGAGACTCCCCTTCACGGGAACGCCCGACCTCCACGCGTTTTTTTATGTCTCGATTTCTTTTGGCTAACGCCACACGAATCCTCAGTAAAGTGGTGACATCCTTTTGAGACTGAAGCACCGCGTAAAACGCCTCAGTCACATCAATAAATAGGGTTTCTTTGGCTTTTTGAATTTCAAAATGTCTTTGGGCTTTCTCGGCGCCCGCCCCCTGAATCGCGGCAAATTCTTTAAATCCTGAAAAAATCGGCTGGCTGAAAGTAATCTTTTGCTGAGGCGTTGTCCGGCGAAATGAATTACTGCTGGATCCGCCGGAAGAGCTAGGCTCCCCGGACACGTCTTGCTCAAAATGCGTAATAAAATAATCGACTTTCGGCAAAATCACGCCAAGCGCCTGATACACATGTCCCTGGGCAATGCCCATTTCCTGGACACGCCGGGCGATTTCTTCGCTTTGCTTCAAAGACAAGTGATAGGCTTTTTTAAGCGTGAGCGTCGGAACCTCGACTTTTTCTTCTTTGGGCGCTTCCACAATTTTTGGCGTTACCGGTTCTTTGGGCGTTTCCGAGACCGCTACCAGCTTTGCTTCTTTTTTTCCGAAAAACCAAAACGCATCCGCCGGTTCCACCGCGGAAAATAAAAAACAGAACAAGAGGAATAAAAAGAATATTTTTTTCATTAAATTTTATTTTCCAAAATTGAGCGCTGGATTTTACGGAGCGTCGATAGATACTGTTCGCGCTCTGCCGCCGTTAAAACACAAAAAACCGCCTCGATGCTTTTTTGTTTCTGATTGAGAATCTGGGAAACCACTTTTTTTCCTTTGGGCGTAATGCTCACCCAAACAATGCGCCGATCCCCCTCATCATGACGGCGATTCAACATTTTCTGAGAAATCAGGCGATTCACGAGCACCGTGACGGAGCTTTTGCGCACGGAGTGAAGCTCTGAAAGCGCGCTCATTTTGACTTGGCCGTGGCGCCAAACATAATCCAGCGTCACCATTTGCGGGCATGTGATTTGGCCGCGCGTAAGCTCATTGTCCTCGCGGCGTGAAAATTCACGAAGAAGCAAGGGCAGTATTTCAACGACTTGGCGGCTAAACTGATGGATATTTTTAGTTTTCATAAGAATAGTTTTATTGTCTAACTATTTGATTATAAGTCTAATTGGGGATTTGCGCAATAAAAAATATGGGGATGAATTAGGCGCGGGATTTGTTGTTCTTGCGGGATCGACGCCACTCGAATAGAACCGGCAGAAAAGAGACAAAAATAACCACGAGAATGACCAGATGCAAATGTTTATCAATATCAGGTATGGTTTTGCCAAGAAAAAATCCGATGGAGATCATACCCCATACCCATAGGACAGCGCCCGCCACATTGAACATAAAAAATTTACGGTAAGACATCTTCCCCACGCCGGCAACCGTGGGCGCAAAAGTTCTCACGATCGGCACAAACCGCGCCAGAATGATGGTTTTCCCGCCATGCTTTTCAAAAAATTGATGCGTCCGCTCGACATGCTTTCGGTGGAAGAAAAAAGAATCTTCGCGTTTAAAAAGCCGCGGACCCGCGAAGGATCCGATCCAGTAACCGGTGCTGTCCCCCACAATGGCGGTGACAGTCAAGATTGTGCTTAAAAATAAATAATCGAGTGTCCCCTGCGCCGCCATCAATCCCGCGGTCACTAAAAGCGAGTCCCCCGGCAGAAAAAATCCCGCGAGCAAACCCGTCTCTGAAAAAACAATGACCACCATCCCGACATATCCGCCCCAAGCGATGAGTTGGTCGGGATGGTGTAAAAATCCGATCAGCTGTTCGATCATTTAACCTTTTCCGGAATCCGCATTCCGTAAAAAGACTTCCAAACAAAAAACAGCCCGATAAGAAAAAATCCGCTTCCGGCGATTCGCGTCGTCATCGGATCCATTTTGATCGCGATCTCAACGGCAAGCATGCCGAAGAGCGTCGAAAACTTGATGATGGGATTCAGGGAGACAGAAGTCGTGTCTTTGAAAGGATCGCCCACGGTATCCCCCACGACAGTCGCAGCATGTAGCGGAGTATTCTTTTCTCCCAAGTCGACTTCGACAAGCTTCTTCGCGTTGTCCCAAGAGCCGCCCGCATTGGCCATGTACATCGCTTGAAAAAGCCCAAAAACTGCGATAGCCATCAGATAGGCGATAAAAAAGTACGGATCAAAGAGTGCGAAAGCGAGCGTAAACGCCAAAAGACCGAGAAAAATATTCCACATTCCCTTTTGAGCGTACTCGGTGCAAATCCGCACAACGGTGATGGAGTCTTCCCGCTTGGCTTCCTTCATACTAAGATCCATGTTCTTTTTGATGTACTCGACGGCAGAGTAAGCGCCAGTGGTGACTGCCTGAATGGATGCTCCGCAGAACCAATAAATCACGGCGCCGCCGCAAAGAAATCCGAGTAGGATCGGTGACGCCGTCAGAGAAAGTTTTTCGTGTAACAAGATCTCTCCGATATTATCAGCAACCGCTGCGCCTCCCGCCGCGGCAATAGCCCCGACGCGGAGATGCTCCTGGAGAAGAAGAATGATTGAAAAAATCATTGTCGTCGCTCCCGCAACGGCCGTGGCGATAAGAACGGGCTTCGCCGTCGCTTTAAAAGTATTGCCTGCCGAATCATTGGCCTCGAGATAGTGCTTGCCTGTCTTAAAGTTGGGTTTGAAACCAAAATCCTTTTCGACTTCCTTTTCAATCCCGGGAATTGATTCCATCTGAGAAAGTTCAAAAATGGATTGCGCATTGTCCGTCACAGGGCCGTAGGAGTCCACGGCGATATTCACCGGGCCCATACAGAGAAAACCATATGCCACCAAACCAAATGCGAAAACCGAGGCGTGAGGCATGATGTTCTGAAGCCCCATTCCCGAAATGAGATAGGCCACAAACATCAGACCTGCGATGAGAATGCCCTTCCAGAAGGCTGAAAATGAACCCGCCACGATACCCGATAAAATCGTCAGCGAGGCTCCTCCTTCACGTGAAGCCGTGACAATCTCGTGCACATGCTTGGAATGCGAAGAAGTGAATATCTTCGTAAATTCCGGAATCAGAAAGGCTCCCATGGTTCCGCAAGCGATAATCGAAGCGAACTTCCACCAAAGCGTGGGATCCGCCAAATCGCCAATGAGAAGATAGGACATACCGTAAGACGTGGAAATACAAAGCGTCGTTGCGATCATGATGAGACGTGTCAGCGGCTCTTCAAAATCGAAATTTTTCAAATCTTTGTATTTGCGCTCAGAAATTACTTTGTTAATAAAGTAAGAAGCGCCTGACATAAAATCCATGAGGAAGCGCATGGCAAAAATCCAGACAATCAGTTTGGCTTGAAGAGACGGATCCTTAATCGCCAGCGTGATGAATGAAATGAGTGCCACACCGGTCACGCCATAAGTTTCAAAACCATCCGCGGTAGGCCCCACGGAGTCGCCGGCATTGTCGCCCGCGCAGTCCGCGATGACGCCCGGGTTGCGCGGATCATCCTCTTTGACCTTAAAAACAATTTTCATGAGATCCGAGCCGATATCCGCGATCTTGGTAAAGATACCGCCCGCGATACGCAGCGCGCTGGCTCCGAGCGACTCCCCGATGGCAAACCCCAAGAAGCAGTAACCGACGATTTCGCGCGGAACAAAAAGAAGGATAATGACCATCATGACCAATTCCACGGAGATCAAGAAAAGTCCCACGGACATGCCGGCTCGTAAAGGAATGTTGACCACATCCCAAGGCACGCCACGCAAAGAAGCAAAAGCGGTGCGAGCATTGGCGTAAGTGTTAACGCGAATACCGTACCAAGCAACAAGCGTTGAGCCCGCCATACCAACGATTGAGAAGAAAAGAACAAGTCCTAAAGTCATCAAAGGCTCGTGCTTGAGCCCGATAAAATAATAAGCCATTGCGCACGCGATGATGGCAAAGAGCATTGCCAGAAATTTCGCCTGCTGTTTTAAATAGGTGGTGCAAGTCTGAAAAATTGTTTCTGCTACATCGAGCATGGATCGATGAGCAGGAAGCGCTTTGATTTTCATGAATTGGTAAAGCGACAGCCCTACCGTTCCCAAAATCACCATTGCGCCATAAAGAAGGATTTGAAAACCTGAGAGTCCTCCGAATAAAGCAAAACTCCCCTCATGAAGATCCGGAATCTTAAGATCCGCTTCGCTGGCGAACGCCGTCCCCTGCAAAACCAACAAGACAGCGATCAACAAAAATTGACGACAATAACTTTTCATTAGTTTTCCAAACACCGGCATAGCCTTCCTCCTGTTATTCGATGTGACTCATCAAAATGTGAAATTCACTCCAGCGCTCATGGTATAACCGCTGAATTCCAGCAAAGGATCATTGCAATCATTCTGCTTGTAAACATAAGAGCAAAAAACCTGCCAATTTTTATTAAAATCATAATAGAGGTTATCGCCCAAATAAAATAATCGATCTTCCTCTGTTTCAGCAGAATCTGCTTGAAACGTGCGCGACGCATAATTTTTGTAATCGTAGCCAGCCAACGCGACTGTTGAAAAACGGTCATTTAATTTTTGATAAATAAATCCGTTGGCTTTCCAGCCGTCATAATCATTATACTGATGAAAAGCGTCGTTGGAATCATTCCATTTAAGTGCCAAGGTTCCGCCGATGTAGGTTTTGTCGGTCGGATAAAACCGCGGGCCGATGCCCAACTCATAATAACCGTCGACCCGGCCTTCACCCGAAGGCCCGTTGGCGTTATCGAGCGCCTTTCGCGAGATGTAATCCCGGTATTCGTAAGAAGTGTAAAAATTAACTGACAGATGGTCTGAAAAATAATACGTGAACGTGGGCTTGGCTTTGTGGCCATAATAATTCAATTGATCATTGTGATAATAGCGCAGATTGCTAAATTCGTAGGCGAGCTTTAATTTCAGCTTAGGATTTATTTTTTCTTCGGTAAAAACACTGATTGAGGACGTCTGATAGCTGAGTGTTTCGGTATTTTCATACTCGTAAAATTCATTGTACCAATTCACACCTAAACGCCCCGCCGACGCGATCGCCGGGATGGAGGGTCGGTCGATCTTGAAGGATCCTTCCATCGTCTCCTGAAAGAAACCATCACCACGATGGCTGGAGTTTAGATTGACGTTGCTGTCATACCCGTAAACACTGGAAACCTTGCTGATCCAAGTTTTTTTCTGCTCTTCTTGTTTGTTTTTATATTTTTCTTTTTCGCGGCGGGCGATTTCATCTTCCACGTATTGATTGAAGAGCAAGCGCTTTTCTTGTTTCTGCTCAATGGTGAGATCACTAGCGGACTCACCTTCACTCCAAGCGTTTTTGGAAGACAGTGTAAAAATAAGCAGAGAAACAGCCAGAATAAAAAGTGTGGGATTTTTACGGATCATCTGTTTTTATTTTTTATGGGGAGTCTCGCTAACAAGAAGGTTGGCCTGATCCGCCGCATGCGCGATAAGTGCTTGATTGCGTACAATCTACCCCCGCGAGACAACCCATATTATTGGGCTGTCCGCCCATGGAATTAATGATAGTCTGCGTGCCAGTTCCCACTGGACCATCCACCCTGTTCTCATTAAAGGGTAAAACGATGTGTGGCTCCATAATCGGCTGCTGTATTCCCCCCTGCGGTATGGTCGTCGTGTCCGGCACTCGATTACCTCCATCAAAAGAGCGGTTTTCAGTGGCTAGGCCGCGAAATTCGCCGCCGGAAAAAGTTTCACTCACTCTCGCAAAAGTATCGGGATTAACTCTCGTCAAATTATCTTTTACTTTTTCAAATTGAGTGGGGTCACCACCCATCTGCACAAATTGATCTCGCAAAACTGTCATTTGATCAGAGCTCAAGGCTTTCCCGCCGCCTGGAGTCGTGTTGCTACCGCCGCAATCCGGAGGACAACCGCCACCCGCTCCCGGCCCGCCACCATTGTTATTTCCAGTGCCGGTTTTATTTTGATCATCGGAAGGTTTGGGCTGATCCGTCGTAGTATCCGAAGTCGAGGCCGAGTCTTTACCACCCAAATAATTTCTTTCGAGCGCCGTCATCGCTTCCACTGTTCCCACGGTTTGTACCTGACCCAAACGCCCTTGCTCCATAGTTTCTTTAATCTTTCCGGTCACACCGGCATTCATTTCCTTAACTTTGCCCATATCCGCTTCGGTGGCTTTTTCCGGCGCGCGCGGAGCTTCATTGCCAGTTTCGACTTGAGTTCTTTCGGATTCGCCCACGACAACGCCCGTCCCGAGATTTCCGGAGGCGTCCAAATTAAAAACTTCGACACTGTGTTCAAGACTCACCACATCGGTCTTACCTCGCTCATCCACCGAAGTAAAAAACTCGGTGCCGCGAACCGCCGCCACAGCGGTGGGGGTCTGAACTTCAAAAGTAGTGCCTTTTGGCAGTTTCTGGAGCTTGGAAAACAAGTCGCCCCGATCCAGGCTAAGGCCGGTAGGATAAACGGACTTAATTTTCATCTTAGAATTCTCGCCAAGGCGGGTGATGTTATTCCATTCCTTATCATAGGCTAGATCGACATAGCTGTCAGACTCCACTTCAATAAAATCCCCGGTTTTAATCAGATCGCCCTGAGCTAGCGGCTTTTTAGCGGTTCCTTCAGATGTGACAAAAGCAGCGCCTTTCAAAGTCATAACTTCACAAAAATAATCGGCAGAATAGGCGTTCGAGGCGAACCACGTGAGGGCGACAGCAAATAATAGTGCTTTTAAGGCCGTGTATTTCATAGAAATAGTATACATTGTTTTTGGATAAAATCAATAAGCTCTATTAAGCCTAGTCAAGGAATAGTAAGGATTACTAATTAAAGTAAATGATGAGTTTTTATTCCCATAATACTGTATTTATGGCATAAATAGAGGGGATGAAAAAACATAACAACGGGTTTGTTCTTTGGCTCACCGGCCTTCCCTGCTCCGGCAAAACCACGCTGGCGCTGGAAATCAAAAAAAGACTTCTCCATCACGGACTTCGCGTCAAGCTCCTGGACGGCGATTCGTTTCGCAAAAAATATTCGAAAGACCTGGGGTTTTCCGCCAAGGACAGAAATCTCAATATTCGAAGAGCGGCGCGCATGGCGTCGCTGTGGGCGGAGAAAAAATTGGCGGTGATCGCGGCCTTCGTTTCCCCCTACCGGGCTAATCGCGCCTTTGCGCGAAAAGCGATTTCAAATTTTGTGGAAGTTTATCTGGATTGTCCCGTCACCGTCTGTGAAAAACGGGATGTCAAAGGGCATTACAAATTGGCGCGAACAAAAAAAATACGCCATTTTACCGGCGTGTCCGATCCTTACCAAAAACCTCTGAGGCCGGAGATTAAATTAAGGACGGATCGGGAGTCTGCTCGAGCTTGCGCGGAGAAGATTTTGAATTATCTGAAAACAAAAGATTTTTTTGATTGATCAAACTTAACACCTCAAGATCCTTCCGCCATTTCTTTTTGAATTTCTTCTGATTGATGTATTGGTATTTGCGAATGTCCTGACTGGCATCGGAACTGGCGGTCACCGATTCATAATGAATCACTGTCGAAAATGGTTGATAAAACACTTTCTTTCCGGCCTTGCGCACTTGAAAACAAAGATCCGTGTCTTCGCGATAAGCGGGCGCGTAGCGAATGTCAAAACCTCCCAACGCTAAAAACAAATCTCGCTGAATCGCCAAGCAAGCACCACACACCGCGTCCACTTCACGCATCTCATTATAAGCGGGATCATTCGCGGCCGCATCACGACCCAGCGTCTCAATCGTTCCATCAGCACCCACACGAGTACCGGCATCTTGAAGCCTTCCATCTGGAAAAACAAGTTTAGGTCCTGTGATTCCCACCGCTTCTTCTTTTATATGCGGTTCAATCAACGCGTCCAGCCATCCGCCGGTGACTTCTGTGTCATTATTTAAAAAAACGAGATAACGGCCTCTGGCCATGCGCGCACCCTCGTTGCAAGTGCGAATAAAGCCTGAGCGTTTGGGCATTCGAACCATTCTCACACCAGCGATTCTTGAAACAAGCGTTTGAGTACTGTCCGTGGAGGCGTCGTCCACCACAATCACCTCAAAAGAATGACGGCTTCCGTGAAAAACAAGGGACGCCAAACAGCACAAGGTAAATTCAGATTGATTGTAGACCGGAATAATAATCGAAACCATGAGTTCAGGACTTCCCGACAATCCTCGAAACGCTTCCCGGCCGGGCGAGCTCAAGTACAACGGTCTCCGCCTATTTTCAGGCGGCGGGTAAGCGCTCACCCAATTTTTATAAATTTTTGACTGATCGATCACCGGTGACGCTTTTTTGAGCGCATAGGACTTGACGAAACTTTTCCAAGCGCTGGGGGCGGGCAAATAATGCCAAATCTTTCTAAACACTCGGCTCAAATTCAATTCCATTTTTCTAAGAAACGCCTTTATTTTTTATCTCGAGATACCACCGGTACTGCTCACTCGCCTCCAGCATCGCGCGGGTGGTTGCGCTGATCTGGCCTTGATCGCAATAGTACGCGTACCCTTTATTCTCGCTGACATTCATCGGCACTTTCGGGGCGTACCGATGCCCGAAGTATTTCTTTAAGAAGAATTTAAAATTAGTCTCGCTGAATTCCGCGACAAAGTCCATTTTTTTCCAATAAGCCGGGATGCCAAAATAATCCAGGCGTGTCGTCCCCGACCCAGACCGTCCCATTAAGCACCCGCGAATAAATTCGTCCAAAGAACCTTCGGCATGAAAATCCGGATTGATGCGCGCATAAAAATAATAGGAACACAGCAAATCCCCTGGATGCCGTACAAATGAAAAAGAAAACCAGCCGCGCTCCAAAAACTTTTCAAAAAATTCCTTCGGCAGATAATCGGCGTGACAATGAATGAATCGATCCGGCCGGTCTTTCATAGCCTCCTGAGCCAGATAATGATTGATCTGATTTCGATGATCCTTAGAAGATTCAACGTCGATCACGCGGTACCCTCCGTAACGCAGGTGCTCCGCCAAATAATCAAAAACATAGGTGCCTGCTGTTTTGATGATGTGTACAAAAAGAATTTTTTTAGGAAGAGGCTGACCTTGACGCTGTCGCCAATGCCGGTTGAGCAAGAAATGCCCGCAAAGCAATCGGTGCCGCGTTTTTCGCTTCACCTCTCTCGCCAGAGACAAGGGCTTCACAGAAACCTCTCGACTATTTTTTCAATTTTTTGAATCCCCGCGTTCACGCCAAATTCCCGCTCCACGCGAGCCATGGCTTTTTCGCCCAATTCTTTTCGAAGCGCTGGATGATCCAACAAGCGGCGAATCTGTTTTTTCATCTCCGGGACATCCATTTTCTCCATCACCACGCCCGCCTCCCCCACCGCATGATGCGAACCTCCACTGTCTCGAAGCGTGATCACCGGCCTTCCCAAAGCCATCGCCTCCAACACCACCAGAGGAAACGGGTCTTCCTTGGACATCAACACAAACACATCCGCTTTTTTCATCAGCGGAAAAGGATTTTGTACGGCATCCGTGAAATAAACATTTTTGGGGATGGCGCCGAGATAAATATAAAGTTTTCCAATCCACACAAAGTTGATCTCGGGCATTTGCCGCGCCACCTCGACAAACCGATCCACTCCTTTGCGATCCTCGCCGACACCGCAAGCCACCACCAACGGTTCGTGGAGCCCCTTGCCACACTTTCCTAGAGACTGGCGCCGTACCGCATCCGTATCAATAAATTCATGCACCAAATCCAACTGCGCGGGGCGCACTCCGTAACTTTTCACCATCAAGTCATAAACTTCTTGGCTTGGGCAGATAAAGTGATCCGCGCTATCAGCAAAATGAGTGACCATGCCCTCTTCTTTAAAAACACCTTCTTTTAGATTTCCATAAAATCCCCGCCGCAATTCATGGGCATGCAAAATCACGGGAATCCCCAATGCGCGGGCAGCTCTCACGTATTCATGGGAATCCACGCAGTTGGCGTATACCAGTTTTGGCCGGTACAGCTTCAAAAACTTTTTAGCCAATTGATACGGCGTGAGGCGTGGGTACAATCGTCGAGGGTAAAAATCCCTCGGGTAAATCATGTCAAATTCCGCCTTGAAGCGCCCATGCGCGTCTCCCTTGCGCCGAGACAGGACACGCAAACGCCCCGGTTTAAGCTTCTTCTTAAAATGCTTGGCGATGCTCAGCAAGATAGCCGGAGCCCCCGTCAGCGATTCTTCATGATTGACAAAAAGAATGTCGATCTCCGGCGGAGGAACCCAACCGTACTTTATCGCGTGATGGTCAAAAGCTCTTTTGATAAATCCTGTCATGAGATGTAATTGAATCGGATGTTCGGATTTAAGGCCAGCCAACTGCTAAAAAGTCTCTCACAGATAAAAGGATGAAAAGTGAAATAAGGCCTTCCAAAAATCTTCTCTCTTTGCTTAATGGAAATGCTTTTTTGTCGATCATACCCGGAGTCTTCGTAACACAAGCGCTTGATCGTCTCGTTTTCTTCCATGATTTTCACCGCCGGTGCTAACAGGCGCTCGACATAACCGGCGAATACCTGCGGCCGGGCAATCCAATAGTTGGAATAAATCACAGGCGTTTCCAGATCCAAGATATTGGCTTTGATTTTTAATTCGTCAAAAATCATTTGTCCAATTTCAATAAATAGAGGCGGATGCCACATCTCGACCGCGTGCTTCCACATATTTTTTTTAACGCGACTACGCTGATCCGGATCCTGAAAAAACGCGTAAACGTCCGCGGAACTTTTTTCTTTTTTAATAAAATTGGCGATTTGATCGAAGTTTAATTTTGTTTTTTCTTCGAATCGCCAGCTGAGTACCCCGAAATAATCGCAGTTCTTGAAACGATGATTTTGATAACAGTCTAAAATCACCTGGTTTTCTAAATACCGGTTGCTCCCGGCGTTAAAATAAGGTTTGAAGCCATGCTGAACAGAAAACCACTGAAACCAAGAATAATAAATTTGATAAATTTTAAGCTTCATCGGGAAACTGAGCGCAGGGCCTTTTGGGTCGCCTCGAGATAGCCTCTTTGCCACATTTGGCAAGGCTCCAGATGATTTCCCTCGCCCCATTCATTCCAGGCATTGATAAAAATAATCTTCTCATCCTCTTCTCTGAAATAATTTTCCATCGTATACCGAAGCCATTTTTCATAAAGCTCCGGAGTCGAATTGATAAAAATGGCCGCGTTCTTTTCGCGACGGGCGGAATTATCCCAAGACGGAAATACGCAGGGAAAACGCCGGTAAGCGGGAGATTTTTTTAAAATCATTTTTTCAACAATGTTTTTGTAATCGAAAATCCTGTTTTCTTGGTAAGCTCTGGAGCCCCAAAAGGGTCGAATCGGTTTATCGAGACGCCCCCACTCCGGCTGAAATCCCACGGCTGCGTCAAAACCAATCACCGACGGATCCCCGTGCTCCGTAGGAAAACTCTCAACGCCGCACAAATAAATATCGCCAATCCCCTCTTTTTTTGCCTGGCTCCGCCATAGCTCGGCGGTGCGGAGCGGATCCGGCAAGGCGCGGGCTTGATAAATCAAAAGTAGCGGCTTTCCGTTCACGCGGATGTAGCGTTTATCTTTAAAAACATTGAGAAGCCACTGAATGTGCCGAACATCATCTTCTTGGGAATAAGTTTGGCGCATCAAAATTTCCTGATCCTTTCCATCCCAGCGCCGCGTCCAATGTTCATTGGCCCAGCACAGACAAAAAGGGAAATCAGGCGTTTGAGAGTCCAGCATCGCGTCCAGCGGCTCATTCAAAAGACGCCGACCCTCAAACCAGTAGTGATAGTAACAAAAACCATGGATGCCGTGAGCGGCCGCCAACTCCGCTTGCGCGCTACGCACTTCCGGAACTCGCAAATCGTAATAACCTAAATCGGAGGGTTTGTGCGGCTGGTAGTGTTTTTTAAAACGCGGCTTCGCTTTCGAGACATTCGTCCATTCCGTAAAACCCTCACCCCACCAGACATCGTTTTCGGCGATCGGATGAAATTGGGGCAAATAAAACGCGATGAGCTTCATCGATTGACCAAGACTTCCGAGGCCAAAATCTCCAGAATCTTTGGTCCCAACACGCAAATGTCGTGCTCTTCTCTGACTTTAGCGGAAGCGCGCGCTCCCATCACGCGGCACATCTCTTTCGAAGATTGCCACCGGATTAAAGTCTCCGCCATCGATTCCACATCCAAATAAGGAACCGCCGCTCCGCAGTTGTCGCCCACAAACTCGATCGCCCCGCCAGAGCCTTCAAAACAAATCACAGGTTTTTCCAGCACCGCGGCCTCCAGCATCACCAGCGGAAAAGGATCCTCGCGAGAAACCAATGAAAACGCGTCACAGGCGGAAAAATAATCGAGAGGGTTCAAAACCGTCCCCAAAAACCGGACGCTTTGGCTTAAGCCAGCTTTCTGAACCTCATGCATCAATTCTTCGTAACGGATGCCGCTGCCGGCGCCTCCCACCCATAAAAAATGAAAAAGAGCGGGAGATTTTTTTAAAATGGCGTTTGCCAATTGAATAAACAAATCCGGGCTCTTCCTCCAGTCTGTGGTACCAGAGGCTACCACCACAAAACTATCTGCGGGAATTCCCAGGCTTTTACGCATACTTCTTCCCGCGATCGCCATCGACTCTTTGTTGGATGGGATTTCAATCGATTCATAAACCAAATCGATATCATTTTCCGGAATTTTATGGTTTCGAATCAGATTTTCTTTGACCGTCAAAGAAGCGGCGATATATCGGTCGGTGAATTGGACTGTCTCTTCAAAGGCTTTGCTGTTCACATGACGAATATTGTGCTCCAGCTCGTGAACATGCGTGATCACAGGGCATTGTAAATAGGAAATTTCTTTGAGAACAGCGCCGTTGACAATGGTATTGGAATAAACCAAATCGAAAGCACCCTGCGGATGTTTTTGTTTAAAACCATCCGCCCCTAATTCTTGGTAACGGTGCAACACACCCAAAGCAGCGAAGTCCCTCTCCAACGCTCCCCCTTCTCGGAGCAAAATTTCAAATGAAAAACCTTCCTGCCGCCTCAGCCAATGCAAAAGAGTCAAAAGCGCCTTAGGCGCTCCCGTGCGACTGGCATCGTGACTGATAAATAAAATTTTTCTATTTTTCAAAAAAATGCTTCCATTGTTGGATTTTTTTAAGAAATACCCGGCGCAATCGAAACGGGAAAGAACCTTGAATTCGGCGGATAAATTCGCGGGATTCCTTGGCTTGAGCCTCCAGCGCCTCTAGACGCCGTTCGGCACGCTGGACACTCTCCCAAAGGCGCGCCTGAGCTTGATCCAACCCGTTCAATCGTCTGTCGATTCGCTGATGGAGAGCTGAAAAAGAATCAAGAATTTCCGAGAGCTTAGAATCTTCTTTTAATGGCGAATGCAACAAAGAGTCACTTGAAAAATTTTTCATCTGTTGCTTTGCTTTTTGTTTTAAATAGGCGTACAAATCGTCGACCTTGGCATCACCGGTTGCTCCGGAAAACTGATGATGTTTGAGATGCGGGTTAAATAAATTCATCGATCGCGCCGTGGGATTTAGACCCAATTTTTTTAAAATCGCCTGGATGATCAAAAAATGCTCGGCGGGATCGGCGTCATAATCAAACCAAAACACCTCCGCCTTCTTGTCTTCACAATAATTTTTAAGCGCCTGGTTGTAGTCCACCCACAGATCCAAACCTTCTTGAAGGGGAAGTCCATCCCGCGTCGCCAAGCTATGCGCCACGCTCAAAGGGTGCCGGAAACAAGCAATAAGGCAATAACCGTTCAAAGATTTTTCCCACAGCGGAAATGTCAACGTGGTGCGGGGATCTTTCCACCCTGCCGGCAACTTGGTATTCAATTGTTGGATAAAGGAAGTGATTTTCTGTTGCGTCTGAATGGTGGGGACAATATGCGCCGGCGGATTTTTCCACGAACCGGAGGAATCTGAAAGAATCTCCTCATTGATGGCTACCGCGCCCCATGATTCCCAGTGCCCGAGAAGATTGGAGCTTTCAACACCCATCAAGCTTTCGCCTAGATACACTCCCGCCTCGTGCAAAACGCGGGCGACAAACGAAGTGCCGCTACGATGCATTCCTAAAATCGGAACGATTAATGGCATGGCGACAACTCTCCAAAAAACTCATGCGTCAAGCGAGGCTCTGAGCGATCCCATTCCC
The DNA here is from genome assembly GCA_023247915.1 of Candidatus Omnitrophota bacterium. Classification (GTDB taxonomy): domain Bacteria; phylum Omnitrophota; class Gorgyraeia; order 2-02-FULL-51-18; family 2-02-FULL-51-18; genus JAHFFN01. The sequence goes on along the minus strand of JAHFFN010000004.1, from coordinate 37,773 downwards.
CGTCTACCCGCAGTTTTTTTAATTTTTCAGCGGCGGTAAAATGAAGTTTCTCGGGCTCAAAAAATGGCCGAGATCCGTGCCATGCCAAAACATCCACCTCGCGTGGGGAATAGATCTTACCGTGATACTTTTGGATCGCATGCGCCGCGCTCAAAACCATGTAATGTCGCAATATAAAATTGGCCGGAAAAATCCTTCGCTCTTTAAATTGAATCTCATGTCCGGCCGAAGAATGCAAATCGATGGACTGGCCTGTGTTTTTCCACGCGTTGACACGGCGAAGCGGCTTGGGAGCAAAAAAATAATAATACTTCATGGCTTCAGAATAATCCGTTCCTTCAAAGGATTCTTGTGTGCTCGTCGGCAGAAACACAAACTCATCAAAATTAACGGCATTATACCCCGCCTGATCCGCCGCCTCAATACCTCCTAAAAGCGTCGGATAAGGCGCGGCTGCCTGGCGGATCTCGTCGGCATCATGATGAATAAACCAATCCGCCTTGATTTCACGCGCCAAACGCTCTTCATTTTTTAATATCGCCGTCAAATCAAAATAACCCGGGTATTTTAGCGTCTCAACGCCGATCACCCCTCTATCCCGATAAGCCTCTCCGATTTCCCGGCTATTGTCCGTCGATTCATTATCAATCAAATAAACAAAAATCCCCTCATGAATTAAATGCTCCAAGCATTTTTTTAAATACAAAGCTTCGTTTCTGATCGTCAAAAGAGCGACAATTTTTTTGGCGCTCATTGACACACCTTGGAGAAATTAAAAAGGAAACGAATAGCGTTTTCACTTTGCTGGTTATACGCTTGTGCAAACTCAAGCCCTTTCCTTGAAAAATACTCGTACTCTTTGGAGTTTTTCAAAAGATCCGCGATCGCACGGGAAAATTCTTCCGGACTGTCCGCAATTTTAAATGCGGGCTCCTTTCTTTCCTCCAGCCATTCCGCGCCTGCCCGGGTTGAAATCAGCGGGATCCCAAAGCCCATCGCTTCGATAGATTTTGTGCTAAGTCCCGTTCCAAATAAAACCGGATTGATCGCCACATCGGCCTGTGCGTAAACACTCTCGAGATTCGCCACTTCCCCCAAACAAGTCACTCCGGGGCTTCCCTGAACCGCTTCACCGACTCGTCCCGCGACTAAAAGTTTGAGATCAGGCACTAATGTTTTGGCCAGCGGAAATATTTCTTTAATAAAAAAGCGCAGCCCATGCTCATTCATATGGTTGAGAGTTCCCACAAAAAGCAGGTGATTCCTTTTAGCTCTTTTTTGAGCTTGAAAAATAGGCGTCCAATGCCCCACGCAAAAAACAGGCTTCTCCGGAAAAAGACCTGAAAAGAATTCTTTGTCACGAGCATGCATCGCCATCAACGCATCCGCGCGATCCAATGCCTTGGCTTCCTGGTCGGGCGTCGTCGAAAACCACTTTGGCGCGAGGCCTTGTTTGATAAAAAGCTCGTGCCGGTTTGAAAAAATATCGTTAGTATCGATTATTTTCACTGTTTCTTTCGGAAATAAAACCAGTGCTTTTGAAAGAAAAAACCGGATAAGAATCACCGCGTCATACGCATGTGTCGACAAATGTTCGGATAACGAACTTTCCAATGTTTCATCATACCAAGCATCGGCGTCCATGACCGGCGAGGCCACCGGCGCTGGCTCTCGATACGGCATTGAAAAATAACGATCTCCCCAAAAATCTTGCATTAGAGGCCCGGAGCCTTTATCTCTGGGAACATGCATAAAAAATACCTCGTGTCCATTTTTGCGTAGCATTTGAGTCAATATCAGGATGCGGCCTCGAGTCCCGGAATTTGTGGGATGCGTCGGCGTTGTGGATAGAATTAATATTTTTTTAGGTTTCTCGTTTTGCATAAATATCGTCGTACGTTTTAATGCGGAACCCTCGTTTTTCATAAAGAAGACGTATCGCTTCATTGCTTTTTAAAACTTCTGATCGCTGTTGATTCGTGACGGCGTTTGTTTCGCAAAATTCTTCCCAAATATCGCTGGAAAAAGACTCCTTCGAAAAAATTTCCCCCGTACGGCGGATATCCTCTAAAACCCTGTCCGAGGTCTCATGAGGTCTTCCGTAAAGATGCCCGGTATTCCGATTGCGAATTTTCCATTCTTCCCAAAAACCATAATTCCATACTTCCATGGAACCTTCGTACAAAAACGCCCGTTCATAACTCTGTCGAGCCATTGTCAGCGCTCTTTCAAGCGAGAGACTTCCTCTCAATTCATAACGAAGCACATTGGGATGCCTCAGCATGGAAGGCAGAATAAGTCTCAGGTCTCGGAAAATCACGATCAAATGATAGTTGGGTTTCAGATAGGGCGCCAAAAAACAAGCGTGCGGGGATTTAACTAAATGATGTCGGTTGCCAAGACGTTCCGTCAAAATACGCTCCGCTTCCAGCATTTGATTTTTTCGAATCGCCTGCGTCAGCGGCAACGGCTCATTAAAATCGCTATTGTGCCGTTCCTCTTCCGCCGTCAAATCAGGGCAGTGCACACGCAGCGCCAGCGTCGTGCCGGATCGCGCCGAACCGGTAATCAGCGTTCCCAAATTCATACTTTTTTATACCCAGGTAGCCACAGATGAGCTCTGTGATTCTTGACGTATTCCACGAGCTCTTTATTGTGCTCCGAAAATTTTCCATTTCTTTCATAGTGCTCGATAATGCGGTCAAATTGCTCGAGATTGTGAAACATCATGCCATGCATGGAAGGATTTTTTCTCCACGGCCCATCGTCGCCAAAATGAAAAGTGGCGTGCAGATCTTTGAAGTCCCCGAATTTCGTCGCGTTTGCCACGAGATTGGCCAGCAAAGCGCGGCCGATCGGAGGAATGCCGATGCAAATACTTCCCAACTGATACTGCGGATAGACACTGCGCTTAAATACAAAACAATCAAAACCTGGATGCTTCTCGCCCGCATGTGCGAACACCGTAGCCAGATTTTTTTCTTTGGATAATTGCGAAGGAATTGTCCGGCGATTGATGGAAATAGCGTCGTAACCTTTCTCGATAAAATCAGCGACGGTGATATAAAAAAATGGCAGAAGCCCGATATCCACATTGGTATAAATCAAATAATCGGCATCGACGGCGGATTCGTAAAGCCGGCCTAAAATATCTTTCAAAATCGGGAGCTTGCGATTCGCCGAAAAAGTGCCGTGATCCAAAATAGAGGCTTCCAGGTTTTTAGTCGCGATAAATCCTTCGGGCACGATCGCTCGGTCTTCCGCGTATTGGGCGGCGTACAAACTCACTTCAATTCCTTTGGTTTTAGCCAGTTCCGCCGCCATTTGCATGGTTTTAAAAGTCACCGGCTGTGCCTCAAACAAATCGGATGACAGCCCTACGGATACAGGGTTAACGATGTGCGCTATTTTCAACAAGAGCCCGTCCTTTTAATTTTTTTTGCAATGTGAATATGCGCTCGACATAACCGAGAAAATCACGGCGTACCCTAAGAAGTTCACGAAACTTCCCCACCTTTCCTTCAAGCTCCAAAATATCGAGCTTCCCTTCTGACGGCCCGAAAAATAAGAATGGTAGCTTTTTCCAGTGCTTGGCAAACATCTTAAATATTCCTTTTATTTCTTCTTCCCATTTCATAGAAAGAGAAAAAGCTGGAAGCCGTGGATCCTTGAGTGCCGCGCGATACAAATCCACGTACACTGTCGAGGCTCCGCCCATGCGCCGCACCCGTCGTAAATAATTCCACTGAAGACGCGAAGCCGGAAGAAAATGTTTCAACTTTAATCGCGGCTCATACCACAATCGCCATCCTGCCATCTGGAGCGCCAGACAGATTTCCGAATCTTCCCCACGCGTCATACGCTTGCCTTGAGATCCGACGCAAAAGGGCTCGAAACCTCCTTCGACAATTTGTTGCCAGGCGGATTTGCGAAGCGTCCATCCCGCGCCCCATAAAAACCCTCGCGAATCCGTGACATCCCCTGCCGCGGGCCCCTGCGGCCCGAGCGCGTAGCTGTTCACAAATTTCGGCGCGGAAAACTTTAGATAGTGAGAAAACCAGGCAGGAGGTTCGGCCTCATAAACCGGTTCATTGAGCCCTCCCAGAGCGCCTACTTCTGGATGACGGCTCATAACTTCATAAACTAATTCCACCCAATCCGGATTTATCTGATTGTCATCATCAATAAAACTAACGTATTCATATTTTGCCTCTTTCAGGGCTCGCATGCGAGCATAAATAAGCCCCAGCTGAGGCTCCTGGATCACGCGAAAAGAAGGCTTGGCTACCAAAAATTTCCACTGCCCTTCTGCTGCCGCTGCCGTCCCGTCCGTGGACGCATTGTCCACGATCAACACTTCCCAAGGAATTTCTTCGGAAACTTCCTGAAACGCCAGGGCACTCAAAGTGCTGGGCAGGCGTTTGACACTATTATGACAGCACACCACCATCGTCACACCCGGTTTCATCTCAGACGCCCCTCTTCGTAAATATATGATGCGCGTTCGAAAATGACTTAGCAAATCCATAATTTTCGGGCGCGGCAATAAAATCTTTAAATTCTTTGTCTTCAACATACAAATGGTTATTGACGAAACTCCATCCCGCGTACGAAATCATGATCAGGTTAATTTTTTTCTTTTCCAAAAACTCCAAAAAAGATTCTCGTTTGGCATAGGGATTGATCAGGGTAACCGGACGATTGACATAGATCCCCAGAGGAGAGGCCGGAAATACGGAATCGCAAAGCAAGCGCGGTTCTTCGCTTGTCCTTAAAGAGCGCAAATAAAAAATCATCTTGGTTCTAGAGAGATTTCGGGGATTCTTGCTATAAAAATCTCCCCCATCGGTAGGCATGGCAATCAGAACGGCCACGCCTAAAATGACGATCAAAACGCCGTGAAATTCTACCTTAAACATCTTGTTTATACCCACCCCAAACAGCGCAAACAAGCACAAAGTCTGAAGCGTCAAATAACGCCCGATCACACTAAGAACGATAACGGATAATACCGGAGAAAAAAGAAGCGCCGTTGCAACAAACACCCACTCCCGATTGTAGGACGAAGACCCCGTGCCCTTTAAAAAACGCATCAAACCAAGCCCTGCCACTAAAAAAAATCCGGCTTCGATCCACCAGACTCCAAATCCAAACCGCAGGCAACGGAAATAATTTTTTACATTATAAAAAATATGCGCTTTGAATTCCCGGGGATTACTAATAGCCGCGCTGACAATGGAGTTTGCTTTAGGAAACTTAGTCTCCGTCACGCGACGCCATTCGAGCACCGGGTGTATGATCGGGTCGTGGTAACGTTTGACAGCGGCAATAGAAAAATTGTTTCCAAAAATCATCCATTCGGATTTTTTACTTAAGGAAGGATTCCCCAAAGTCGAAATAACCGCGGCAAAAACCAGGCCAAGCCCCAGCAACTTCTTCCTCATTTCTCGATCAGTCCTATGGAACAAAAGAAATTTAATCGCTAGGTAACCTAAAATAAAATAAAAAGAAAGCAAATACTCCGGACGCACAAAGCTCGCCGCCAAAGCGCCGAGAGCCATGACAAAAACGACATTTTCTTTATTCTTTAAACGAATGGCTATGTTCAAAAAAACAAGAAGTATCAGAACCGCGAAAAAATTAACAAAAGTAAAAGAAGCTCCTCTCCCGCAATCCATAAAGACGTACAAAAAAGTGACCGCCAGCGCCACAAACCTCTGAACGCGTATCCCGCGCAAAAGATAATAAAAATTAAGCGCCGCCAAAACAGCCAACAATCGATAATTCCAATAATGAAATGACAGCATGTCCTGAAAAAATCGGGAGGTTCCCGCGCACCACAAAGTGTATAAGAACCCTTTAAGAGGTGGTAACACATGCGAAGCGTTGAACTTCAGCGCTTCTTTCAAATACCGGCTTTCGTCCGTCAAGGCGATATCCATTGTTGATCGAATCAGAAGATTCCTTTTAAGGGAAACACCGACAATAAAAAGAAAAATCAAAACATTGGTGATTGTTTCCGCATAACGCCTCATCATCGCCCTCCTACCAAATCAGGAGGATACCCGGCCAAAGAACATAATTGCTGATACAAGACTTCGTCGGCGGCGGAAATCGCTTGAGGCAATGCATTATTTTCAAGCATCGCCTCTGGGAAGCTGCGATCCAGAGTCGTTTGGAGTAAATTTTCAAGCTTTTTTAGACAGCTCTCATCAAAAAATTGACGGTATTCCATCAACACCCAGGAGCCTCCGCGTTGGCGCATTTGAAGAATATGCTGATAGCAAGCCCTCCATATCCCCATCGCCCGCTCAAAATCCATCGAAACTCCCTGCAAATAACTACGGCTTTCCACTTCCCGCACGATGCTCAGCGCCGTTTTCCAAGGCTGACGAAACACACACAAAAATACTGTGTCTGGATCCAAAAACGGCTTCCAAGCGGGCAAGGTGTAGCAAAATCGCGGATCCTTAAAACAATAGGGCTTGTTAGAGACTAATTTTTTAATGCGCTCATTTACTGCGCCTGTCGATCGAATCGAAATTTCAAGCGGAAGCTGAGAAAGCCAAAGCTGCTTACTTTTTAAAGGCAGGATCAAATCACCCGCGGATTCACGCAGGATATCTTCATTAATCATATTAATTTCAAACGATTCAAAAAACCCTTTGGGATTGCTGGGCTGGGGCGCGTGCAAATCCTTACCCGCAAAATACCCGGATCGCGCCAACAAACCCGCCGCCATGCTCGTCCCGCTCCGCCCACAACCAAGAATAATTAAATTACGCACGGAGGGTAGGCAAATCCCAAAACCCTTTTTGATTCACGTCAAAACCTTCCGGAATCGGCATACTAGAATGCCAAATCTTGATCGGCCCGAAACCGCCCGGCACCGACACTTTTTTCTCTTGATAAATGCCGGGTCTGAAATTCCAGTTTTGAGATAAAACAGAAGGGTTCAGGCCGCGTTCCCATAGATACACCGTCAGACCGGACTGATCGTTGAGCGGACAGCGAACAAATTCTTCATGCGTCTTTTCGAAGGATTGTTGAATTAAGAGAGCTGTTTTTTTTAAGACATCCCCAAAAACAGGATGTGCCGCGCTGTGGAACAAGACACCGGTGTTGTATTCCACCAAATCATCCGGGATCGGTGTTTTCCAGTACTGATCAATGTGATAGCCCCAGTGAAGCTTGAGATGACACGCGGGAGCGATCGCGATCGCCATGCCGTAACGCTCGGCCATTTCAAAACCATAAGCGGGGTCTCCCACGATTTGAGTATCCGTGTCCAGGTACAAAGTCGTTTTGAACGGAGACAATCCCCAGGCATGGATTTTTTCGGTGTGATGAGTTAGTGACGCGTCCGTGCGGATGAAATGATCAAAAGCGGATCCGGCATAGTGATTGCTGACCAGGCAAGTTTTTAAACCAAATTTCTTCGCCGTCGAAGCGGAGCGCTCCGCCTCTTCAATGCATTTTCCCCATGCGGTATAAACAACGCCTCGATTTTGCATGGCTTCTTTTTCTTATTCTCCGATCCAGCGAAACGGAACTCTCGTTTTATGCCACTTTTGATGATCCGGGTCAAATTTGAGCTTTTTAAAATCAAGCGTCTTGTATTCGTTTTTAAAAATCCGATTAGCAATGAAATGCACATTCAGCCATTTTCCAAAAAATTTTTGATTTTTTGTGACGGCCTGTATCAACCGAATGCCTGATCGCACTTGCGGTGAAACTTTGTTTTTTAAACTCTCCACCGCCCGGTAAGTTTCTTTCATCACCTCCGCACGATAAATCCGACTGCGTGCCGCGCCATGCACGCGATAACCTCCCAAGACCGCTTCCGCATGCCATAAATCAGCCAATAAGAAAAAACGGCACCATAATTCGGCATCTACCATAAACCGGTAACTTTCGTCTATTTTTGAACCCGCTCTTTCCCACAAAGAGCGGCGCCAGAAAACAGATTCCTGTTGAAGCCATCGATTTCTTCCGGGAACATTGCCTAAAATATAGTTATAAACATTGGTGTGAACAGGCCAGGCATGCGTCTGACGTCCGTAAACGTCCCAAAAAGAATAGCACCCAATCAGCCATTCCACTTGAGGTTCGCTGACAAAAGCATCCGCCACCGTCGCCAGTGTCCATGGCAAATGCAAGTCATCGCTATTGATCCAGGCTAGAATGTCCCCCGTCGCTCGCGCGAAACCTTTGTTGAGCGCGTGTCCATGCCCGTTGTCCGGCTCGCTCACCCAGTAGGCCAGCTGATCTTGATATTTTTTAATAATATCCACGGAGCCGTCGGTGCTTCCGCCGTCAATCACGATGTATTCGAGATTGGGATATCCCTGAAGCAAGACGGATCGCATCGTGGACTCTAAAAAAGGGGCTTGGTTCAAAGTGGCAGTCACAATCGAAATTTTTGGCCAGGAGGCTCCGCTGGGAGTCTTTTCTGGAAATTGTTGTTCAGAGCCGGACCATGGCCACCCGGACGCGGACAAGGCCATTTAGAGGTATCCGAAGCGCTTCATCGTTTTACCAAAGGCATTCTCGAGGGTCTCTTGCTGTGAGCGAGTCAAAGCCGTTTTCCACTGACCCGACTCCGCCTTCCCGATAAACTCAAAGCCGGAAGCTATCTCCACCCTTCGCTTGCCTTTGGCTTCTTTTTGCCTCATGCGCTCGACAGAAGAATTCGAGACAGCTTTCTCCAATGCCTTTAAATCCGCCGTGATCGAAAAAAATTCTGAAATTTTTTTAAGCTCCGCTAAGGGCTGGCGCGTTAGATCCTCGTATTTAATCAAACACGATTGAACGCCGTATTTTTCAATCGACGAAGCCTCCCAAGAATCCACATGCTGTGACCAGGTGCCCGGAGAAATTCTCCCGGCGATCCAATCGGCGATGAATTCGTCAAGACTTCCCGCATAATTACAAAGTTTTTGGTTGTATCGGTAATAAGAGAGAGCGACATCCCGCGGATCCCGCATCAAATAGACGACTTTTTTATATTTCTCCGTCTTCCAATGATTCCAAAGATAGGATTCGTGGCTTTTAAAAATATGACGCGAGGATGGGATGATCTGATCCGACAAAACATTCAGGCTTAAATCAGGAACAAAGTAATCGAGATCCGCCAAACTTTCTCCCGAAGACTGATAGGCGAGCTCTGACAGCATCACTCGAAGCCAGGTCACGCCCGAACGCGGATAGGAAACAAGGTACAGATCCTCTTCCGTCCCCTGGATATAGTTTCGTTTGACCGGAAAAAAATCTTCGACCCGCTTTAAAGCTCTTTCCTCATTTACCGCGCGGACGTTCTCATCCGAGATAAATTGATTCGTTTTTTTCTCGAACCGCTTCAACCCCTGCTCCAGCGATTCCAGATTCTTTTTCAGACCAATCCATGGCCATAACAGAGACTTTAGCATCTGATAATCTTACCAAATTTCCATTTAGCCGCCTAATTTCCCCTATCTTTTAAAAAATGTTCAGCGACAAGCCGGTGCCCCGTCTGATTCCAGTGCATATCTTTTCTCAAATAAAACTTTTTGATCACTTCTTTACTATTTTTGCCGTTAATAAAATCCGGAAAATGATTAATAAAATGGACGTTGTTTTTTTGAGCCCACTCCTTCCAAAAAATAACTTGCCTGGAATTCAAATCCCGATGAAGGATTTGATCGGGCCATGGATAGACCGCCACGGTAAGTTGAATCCCCCTTGATTTTAGGAGTTTCGAAAGATCATCCATGTGCGCTTTGGCTCTTTCAAGACCTTCCCGACCATAAGTCTGATAAAGTTTTTCATCAAAAGTCCATGAGGATCTCCACAATCCGCGAGCACCAAAAACTTTTTGATGCGAGCGGCGTTTAAAATGATCGCGAAGCAAAGCTATCACCCTCAAAATCAACGAATTCCTTTTTCTGCCTACCGTTAAAATAAGCGCTTTCTTGTCATGCAATTCAGCGGTGGCGACAGCTTTTTTCCTTTCCTCCTCAAGATTCACAGAATCACGAGTGGAATAAAAAATGTGGTACTGATTCTCGTCATCCATATCGGAAACATCGATGTAAACCACAAGTTCGTCAAACTCAAGACCGACTTTGTTAATAAGGTAGTCAATCTTCTTTAGATAGAGAACGGGAGAATAGCTGAGAACGCCTGCGTTTAAAACAGAGGTGCCTGTTTCGGCCAGCTTCTTTTGAATAATCCCAACAAACGTTTTATCAAAATCAACCCCAATCCCCTCGGTAAAGGAATCCCCAATAAATACGATTCGATGCTGGGACGTTTCTAGAGGAATGTCTCGCATTTGGCTGTCGCGAAATCCCAAAGAATTGGTGGTAAGCGTGTATCGTAGATTTCCCCAGAGGACTCGGGCGCTTTTTAACGGTTTTAAATCGTGATGATAAATAGTGGAAGAGGTTCGAATAGCATGCTCCGCCTCCTGCATCTTTTTTATCGCGGCATTATGATGAGATTCTAAATAGATTAAAAATCGACCCGCTGCGAAATCTAAAACAGCGATTTCAATGACTAAAAGTGCGGCAAAAAATACTGTTTTGAACTTCATGGTAGGGCTAGTATACAATAATTTTTTGAAAAATTCCCCCAAAGCCGCTACAATGCTTTCATGTCTATTTTTCGCATTATCTGGGCTTTGGCCACTCGTGATTTAAAAACCCGTTACAAATCGCGGTTTATGTCGATTTTCTCGCCCACCATCCAACCGTTTTTTAGTTTGCTGGTGTTCACGGTTGTTTTCACCAAGATCATTCAAACTCACTCAGAAGGCGTCCCTTATCCTGTTTTTAATTACTGCGCTCTCGTGTTTTGGAGCTTCACGGCATCAACGTTGGTCATCTCCTGCACCTGCCTGGCAAATAATCAACCGCTGATTTCAAGGCTCCGGATTCCTATGATGACGATCCCCGCCTCAGTTCTCCTCACACAGGCGGTTCCCTTAATCGCTTCATTGCTGATTTTGACCGGATTTTTAGGCGTATTTCATCACCTGCCGGGTATCAACGTTTTATATCTAATCCCGGTATTTTTTATTCAATGCCTTTTGACGCTGGGGTTGGCATTTTTATTGGCCTGCATTACCCCCTACGTTCGTGAGATACAAAACATCCTACCGACCATTTTATTTGGTTGGATGTTTTTGACGCCCGTTGTCTACTCGGCTGAAATCTTAAAACAAAAAATGGGTTGGATTTTTTGGATCAACCCGATGTGCGGCATCATTGCATCCGCGCGCGGAATCGTGCTTCACAATCAGGCGCCGCTGGCAGTCGATTTGGTGCCGTCTATTTTGTGGTCTATTGTTATTTTTATCTTCGGTTTCTCTCAATTTAAAAAACTCAGCGGAAATATCGCGGATGTTCTCTAAGTGAATACGCCTCCGGTCATTCAATTTTCCAATGTCTGGAAAGAATACCCTAAAAAAGATTTTTCCATCTTTAAACCCAGCTATTTTTGGTCACTCCAAGAAATTAATTTTTCCGTGCAACAGGGCGAGTCCATCGCTTTCGTGGGAACTAACGGCTGCGGAAAGTCGACCGCATTAAAACTTATTGCGGGTGTCACCCAGGCGAGCAAGGGCCGTGTCAGCATTCGAGGCGTCCGAGCTCCTCTGATATCCATCGAAAGCTCCATGAGCAGCGTTTTGACCGCCAAAGACAACATTGATTTTATATTCCAAATCTTTCATGTGCCGGTGGACTTGCGGAAAAACCTCTTCCGAACCATGATCGAGTTTTCCGAGCTTGAAGATTTCTTGGATATGCCGCTTAAATTTTATTCCACCGGCATGCGTTCGCGACTGGCTTTCGCGATCGCCACAGAGCTCTCCGCCGACGTTTTCTTGCTTGACGAGAGTCTGGCAGTTGGCGACAAAGACTTTCAGAAAAAAAGTTTTGGGCGGCTTCTGGATCTAAAACAATCCGGAAAGACGATTCTTTTTACTTCTCATTCCGCGCTTCACATTCAAAAACTGGCAGATAGAGTCTTGTGGCTTGAGCAAGGCCGCGTGAAAGCGGAAGGTGATACGGCCGACGTGCTTCCCCTGTACGAAGCCTCCCAATCCTCTCCGCCCCATATTCAGCCCAAACATCCAAAATCATAAATCAATTTGATCGCTTTTCAAAATTAGAGGAGGTTGTGACTAATGAGATATTCTTTGATGCCGGAGGCGATAATCTCGTACGTCTTTGCGTCAAAGTGGCCCGCCATCTCTATCTGAAGGCCCTTTTCCGTCTCTCGCTGAACATTCTGCCTTAAAAAAACGCAATCTACCCCTATTTCTTTACAATCCTTTGAAAAATCTTCCTCTTCGCGTGTCATCGCCTCAAGAGCTCCCCCGTATCTAACATTGGATAGATACGCAAAGATTGGCACCGCTCCGATATTTTTTGAAGTGGCCGCTATTTCTTTGAGGATGCCTAAAGTTAATTCTTTCTCCTGTCTTTTATAGAATTCTGTTTTATAAAAAAGCTGATGCCCAAGAATATTGAGAATGGAAAAAAATTTTGATTCCCACCGGATGTCCCGTAGCACCCTATCGATAGAAGGGACTGGGCTATCGCAAAGCATTAGGCGGTCGCCCTTCAAACGGAATTTTGGCTTTGCATAATCTCTAAAATTTAACATGTTTCTTTCGGAGTCAGTCGACATATAGCCCAGAATAACAATGTCAGGCCTGTACTTCACGCCCTCCTCCTTAAGATAAATCAGCATTTGATCATGTCCATACCCGTGCACACCAAAGTTAATCACTTCGGCATCGGGCAACTTCTGTTGCAAATAATACGGGTAAGTTTCATTATTATTGACACCATCGCCAAAAGTGAAAGAATCCCCCAAGATTAATAGGCGCGGCTTATTTTCTTTTTTAGAGTAGGTGTATTCGGTTTTTCCTCGGATACCCTTTGAATTGGAATTGACGGTCTTACCGCCAAAAAAATGTCTGTTGGACACCCCTGATTGCAGTGCCCATCCTCTGGTGGGATCATACCTATCGAAACCATAAAACACGCGGGTGCCTTTCTTATGCCTCTGCTCCCACTCCCATCTCCAAGTGACATCGCATTGACATAGAGACACGGGGCGCGGATAGACCGCCCACTTCATGATAATCAGTCTCGCGGCTCCTTCCAATATCAAAGCGTAGCAACAAATAATAAACAGTGTTCTAAGAATCCTAAACCTGCTAAACACCAATGAAAAATAATCGCGCGCCACTCCCATAATCACAGGCATCGTCTTATACTTTGTCCGGCCGTATTGTCGGGGGTTACCTTTGATTGGAACTTCCGAGATCCTTACTTTCTTGTTAAAAGTGACCAGCAAAGGAAAAAAACAGAAGTCGTTCTTCCTCTTAAAGTGAACATCTTTCAAAACCCATCTCCTAAATACTCTCAATGAACAACTCATATCATGAATCTTGATGCCCGTGACCACTCTCTGGAAGCGATTGGCAATCATGGATTTAAATTTTTTAATAAACGCATCCTGTCTTGATTGCCTCCATCCGCACACAAGGTCAAAACCATCGTTCATGGCTCGCAGTAATTTGATGATATCCAAAGGGTCATTCTGCAAATCTCCGTCCATCGTGATAATGATATCGCCGGTTGACGTAGCCATCCCCTTCTCCAAGGCTTTTCCCTGACCGGAGTTAACGGGTAAATTTAAAATACTCATTTGGGGATAACTTTTGGCTACTGCGTTCAAACGCGAAAGGGTGCCGTCGCTGGAGCCGTCATTGATAAAAATTATTTCGTGATCTACGCCTGCAAACAGCGCTTTAAGCGCAAGACTAAGCGGCTCGATTGATTCCTCTTCGTTATAAACAGGAATCACGACCGAGTATTTGAGCCCGCTCAAAAAAACATTCATTTCCATCTTTCTAATCCGTGACACCAAAAACTCTGAATCTTAGTTTCCCCGTGTCCGGATCCGTAAAGTCTTTGACAATAACCATCTTTTTCTTTAATTCCTCCAATGAAAACTGGATAAACTCGTTTACCTTCTGTTGCGGCCTAATGTAAGACGCGATAAAAACACGTCCATTGTTAGGCTGACTCAAAGATCGGTATATAATTTCTCTCGCGTCTTTTTCATCGGGCCAACAAATAGTTTCCCGGTTGCACATTTTAAGCCCGGAGAATATTCTTAATCCGAAATGAACATTGGGGTCAAACGACACAGGCTCGGAATATTTATTATCGATCAGCCAGCGAGTAAGCGCACCGATACTGCATGTGCCCGACGATTTTTTTTCAAGAGAGTGTTGGTGGTATCTCAAAATCAATAAATTTGAATAACACGTCAAAAGCAAAATCAAACACGTCGAAACAAAAACTCTGCTTAGAGAATTTCTTAACTTAAAAATCTCAACCATTGCCACCGCGATAAGAAATTGCAAATAAGGCATAAGAATGCACCAATGAACGCGCCAGAGGCCTGTGAAAGAAAAGGTGGAGGTTGTTGCGACAAATAAAATAATAAGAAATAAGTGCCGTATTTGTTTTTTCTCTGGGCTCATTTCCCCAAAAATGATCAAGCGCGCGATATAAAAAAAACTAAGCCAAAACAGGACAACCGGAAAATTTATTGAAAATAAATTCTCCCACTTTTCACCTCCCAAAATAAATCGAAGTTGCTTTAGTCGTACTATTAAATTTTCTAAAATCCGTAAATTGTCATGCCCCAAATAGGTCGCGTGTGCCCCGGAATGCGCTACGATGCGCATAACACTGCTGGAATAGTAGAAACATAAAGCGGGAAATGCCCCTATAAAAAAAACTAACGCCGTCAAACCGATAGATTTATATTTTATTCTCCGCAGAACATTCCAATAACAGAATAACGTGCTTAATAAAAAACCGATAATAAACCAAACAAAAAATCCCTTTGCGTTCAATCCCACTCCAAGAGAAAACGCCGTCAAATATAAAAACTGATTCTTTTCCGTCTTAAGATATTTCCACAAAGATAGTAACGCGATCAAAGAAAACATAGGCAAAGAAAAACCGAGGCTTGGGCCTAACTTAACTGCCGTGATATAAAATGGATTTAGCGCTAGAAGCGAAGAGGAAATAAGGCCGACTGCCGGCGAAAACAAGCGGCTACCGACGGCATAGGTCAAAATAATAATTAGAACCCCAAAAAATATAGGGATAATCCTTAACGACCACAAGTGGATTCCAAAAATCTTTACGGCAGGAAAAATCAGGTACGACTCCAGAGCGCCATGATTCCAGCCGTTACTTGTTAAAGGATAATGCCGTCCAAAAAATACAACTTCTTTCCAGTGAAATGGGTTCTCAGATACATTATTCATCAAGAACACGGTTGTGCTGTAGGATAAGCCCTCATCAGCACTGATGTCCGGCGTTTCAAGGGAGGGTTTTAGCTCGAAAAATAAAAAAAGAGAAATAACTACGCACATCAAGATAGCGATTGCCGTATTTTTCGCGGGAGCCATAAGAGCCACTTTTACTCAATTCACACCCCATGTCAAGCCTCCCGACATTTGATTATTCCTCAAAAATAGATTAGACTATTCTTATATGAAAGGCCTCGGCGATCGAATTCATCATTTACGCAAGTCCCGGAAGCTCACCCTGGTGGAGCTTGCCAAGTCTACCGGCATTGATCAGGCGAGTCTAAGCCGCATGGAAAACGGTAAGATGACCGGCACTCTCGATTCCCACATGCTGATCGCCGATGCGCTGGGTATACGCCTGTCCGATCTTTATGACGAGGTCGTGGATAAGCTTCACGCCGCCAAAGAAAAAGCCGCCCGTCAAAAACTCGAAACCTTTTCCCACTCTAGTGGTGCCGTCGCGGAGCTTCTCATCTCAGGCTCCCTTCAAAAGAAAATGATGCCCGTGCTTCTCAAGATCAAGCCCAAGGGTCACACAGAGACAGAGGAATATTCCACTGTTTCCGAACGTTTTATCTATGTTCTTAAGGGATCCATCGAGCTTGTTTTTGGAAAAGAAAAAAGGTCATTAAATACTGCCGAATGTCTTTATTTTCACGCCTCGACCCCTCATCACCTCAGAAACACCGCCAAATCTGAAACCTGGGTCTTGTCGCTTCTAACCCCCGCTTCGCTGTAATTTGAATAAAATTCTTCAAGGTTTTATTTTATTTATTTTAGCGCTATCCTTTTCGCTGTACGCGTCAGAAAAAATTTTGATGCGTCTGAATTACCCCATTCTGGCTCCGCCTTCACCCGCAAAAAAACTCTTAAGCAATCACGATCCGCTTTGCGGCTGTGATTCTATGGACAAAGCCATTAAAATGAAATTAACTCTTGGAATTTATGGCGATTTAAAGCCGGATAAGGATCTTGGGTATACCAAAGGCACTTCTAAATTAGCTTCTCAGATTGAATTCATAAAAACCCATCCGGATTGGAGTTGTGTTCTTGTGCTGGGAGACAGTTTTACACAAGGATTCAATGCCGATCAGGGTCAAGGATATGTCGATCACTTAAACCGTTATTTTGAGAATCAAAAAATACTCTTCGTCAATACCGGCGTCGGCGGCTACGGGCAAAATAACGAATTGGCGGTTCTCAAAAAATATGACGAGCTTCTCAAGCCCCAAGCCGTCCTCTTGGCCATCTATAGTGGCAATGATTTGACGGATAATTTGACCCCACTGAATCGTTACACTGAACTTTCTCGGCAATGGGTAAATAATTATCAGTTATCAACCACTAAGTCCAAAGAAGTGCTCGTCAGAAAAAGATCCGGGGATGAAGTTCTTCGCTGCTACCAAGCGCTGTACTGCCACAAAAAGAATACCTTGTGGATCCATTTCATCTATCATACCCGCTTGGGGGCACTCTGCAAAACCGCCGCTACCAAAGCAGGTTTATGGGGAAAAATTTCTAAAATGATTCATCCGGGTTTGATTGATCACAACGTTATCCGAGAAAAAGGCGTAATAGCCACCGAAGGTTATTTGAAAGAAATCGTGACGGAAACCCATCAAAGAAACATTCCTTTGGGGGTCATTCTTATCCCGGATTTCTGGCAGTCGACAGACCATCTCATCGCTTCGACCAACTACAAAAAAATCAGAACTTTGCTTAAAAAACTAAATATCCAAGCTCTGGATCTGCTCGATTCGCTCACTCTATCTGATTATGTGCCAAAAAATTTAAGTTCCAAGAACGATCACTGGAATAACTCGGGACACAAAAAAGCGGCGTTGGCAATCAGAGATTATTTGAAGGGGCGGATTTTAAAATCCTCTTGATCAGAATATCGGAATTTCGCTTCATCAGCTTTTGAATATCAAAAAAAGACAGCCTCAGCAAATCCCGGACTCCCTCAACAATCCTGGCTCTGTCTTTAAATTTCGTCCTTCCGAATAAGCGCGGATGGTCGCGGACTTCCACCTCGACGATATGCCGGCCTGATTTTTTCATGATCAACGCAAAAAGGCGGTGCAAACCGCCCGATAGATAGACATGTTCCAAGGCGGAGCGTTTAAAAATCCTAAAAGGACAGCCCACATCATGAAGAGACTCTCCGGTGATCATTTTTCTGAAAGAGCCGGCCACCAGAGATGCTATTTTCTTTTTATAGGTGTCCGATCGCACGCGTCGCCAGCCGCAAACCACATCATAACCCTCCCGTAATTTATCAAAGAGTTTCGGAATATCCGCCGGATCATTCTGTAAATCTCCGTCCATCGTGATAATAAATTCTCCGCGCGCCTCGTCAAACCCCGCCTGCATCGCGGCTGACTTCCCTAGATGCCCGGCCAAATCCACCGCCACAAATTTCGGCGAGGTTTCAGCCAAATGCCTCATCAAGTCCCAGCTATGATCCGTGGAAGCGTCATTCACAAAAATAACTTCATAGTTTTTATCAAGTCGATCCATTGTCTTTTGGATCGCCTCAAATAAAATGACGACGGTTCTCTCCTCGTTAAAAATAGGAACGATAATTGAAAATTTCATCGGGCTACTTTTCGTCATGAGGCGTCACTTTCTTAAATTCCAGAAACCCGATCTGCCCAAGAAAAGAATGGTCGACGGCCTCATATCCTTGCAGGGAGATCTCGGGAACTGCTTCTTTCTTACGATAAACAATAAAAATCTTTCGGAAATTTTGACTGAGCAACTCTTTCCGATTCTTCAAAAAAAACGCCTCATGCATTGCCTCCAGCGGCTTTCCAGCATTATAAACACGGACGGCACGATTAAAAACAGGTTGCATTCTGGGGGAGCAAACCGAGCTAACAATAAGGTGAGAATCCGGAGTCTCGGAAATTTCTTTTTGCAGAACTACGAACATTTCCTTCCAATCCTCCCAAGTCTTTATTGCATGACGATAATAAAAATGCACAGCAAATAAAAGTCCCGCCATCACAAAAACCGACAAAATAACACGAGTCGGCGGTCGAAATCGCCACAAAGCGCGCGCCGCCAATATCGCCAGCGGAATATGAATCCATCCCACATACCGGACAATTAAAATTGGATAATGCGCCCAATGAATCAATCCGTAAATTAAGAGTGTTCCGGCCACCAAGGACGCCACAAAAACACTGTTCGGCTCGAATTCAAAGGAGAGCCTCCGTCGCTTTCCAGCTCCGTCTAATCGAATAAAATTGGATAACCCGATCAGGATGTAGATTCCCGCGAAGGCGGCGATCAGCATGGGCTTCGGCGGCTGAATCAGTTTGTGATAGCCCCGGCCAAAAATAATTTCCCGGATCAACTTTAACGAAAACTCTCCTATACCAATGTTAGGGATCCACTGAATGCCCGTCCGATGCGCCGCTTGCGTGATAAAAATAGCGGCCCATGGAAAAAAAAGAATTAGCGTGCAAGCCAGGCTTAAAACGTATTGTTTCCAATGCAAGCGTCGCGACCAAAATAAAAACAGCCCCACCTGAATTAAAATAAATACAAAGCCGATGTAAAGCGTGTAGATCGCGAGTGTCGTAACAAGACAATGCCAAAAAACATCGCTTTTCCTTCCTTCTCGCATCATTCGATAAAAAAAGTAGAACGATAAGATGCCTAACAGCCAAAGCAAGGGGTACATTTTTGCGTCCTGTCCGTAAAAAATCGCGTATGGGGACAGACTCAGCAAGAAGGCCGCTGTCAACGCTGTCTTTCTATCGTAAAGTTCCCGGGTGAAGAAAAAAGCCGCAGGAATGATCAACGTTGAAAAAAGCGCTGAAGGAAGGCGCAGGGTGTATACCGAAAGCCCGGCGAATCCCGTCCAATAATGCATGAACACATAATACAACGGTGGAAACGGCGTTTTAAGAAGATCGTGAAGGATATCGCGGGTAGGCGTTTGGATGCGCCCGGAAGTCATGATTTCATCGAGCCATAGGCTGGACGCTTGGAGTTGGTACAGCCTCAAAAAAAGGCCGAAAAGGACAACGAAGCCTAGAACAATGTCAAAAGATCCGGGGACTATTTTTTTTCTCAAACAGTCATTCTCCAATCGCCTGATTGTACCGTATATGTCAGACGAGGTCTACCGGAGGGATGAAGTTATGGCTTATCGCTCGTTTGCGGACGTGGCGGAGGGCTGAATCTGCTGAATATTTCTGGACAGCGTCCCATACAAAGGAGAATTTCTTTCTTCGGCTTGTTGGGACTTCACATCAAAGTAGCTGGAGAGCTCGGCGCTAAGAACCACAGCGGAAGTCGCCGCGGCGGAAGAAACGGATTGTTGCGAATAATCTCCATGCGTGGGATCCACAAAATGCGGGTCAGCAATTTGGTTGCCATCCGTTTGATTCGCCACCGCCGGCGGAACGCCCTTTGAGTAATAACCGCCTTTTTCGGCGTTGTTAAAGAAAGTATTGTTGGAAACATGCGCGTAACCGTCCGTCGGGTTCTGCGCCACCGCGTATTCATAAATTGCCTGAAAAGTACTGTCAGTAATCACATTATTATCAATCGTCGGTGCCGCGCCGCCGAGAATATTGATGCCGATGCCGTTGTGAACCAATGTATTATTCTGAATCGTCGTTTGATTTTGCGGCAACTGAATACCAATTTCTTTGTTATTTAAAAATAAATTATGCTCGATGGTGACATGATCCGACGTGAACCATACCTGGACGCCGTAGTCTTGATTGTCGGTGATACGATTTCCTCGGATCACGACCTCATTGCCTTCGACTCGGATCGCGCTTGAAGCCGAGCCACTGTAAGCTCCGCCGCCGGTCACCGTAAGATTTTCAATCGTGTTATTCCCCCGCGCCACAATCACATGCGTCTGAACCGCGCTGTCTCCGGTAATAATCGTCGTCTTGGCGTCCTGTCCTTTTAAGGACACGCCCTCTTTTAGGATCAAATGCTCGTGATAAGTTCCGGAACCAACAACAATTGTATCTCCGGCAACCGCCCGGTCAATCATCGCTTGGATCGAATCTCCCGCATACACATAATAAGTGGTAGCGAGAATAGCCCCGCCGATAGCGTAGCTCTCCGTTTTTAGAAGCACGCTGTTCTGATAAATTTCTTTGGTTTTCACCGTGTCGGTGTCAGACCAATATTCGACGTAACGATTTTCAGAGCCATCGGATAAAAGTTCACGAGTTTTGCGACCCTGACTGGGGCCTGCGGGCACAAGTACGGGCGCTAGCGATAAATTGCTCTGTCCATCTGCGACAAGATCAGCCGGAGGGGTAAAATTACCCGTGTAACGGGCAACGCCCTTGGAAACACGAAATCCATCAACCCAACCGTTGAGGGATCGCGCACCGGTATGCGTGGCGCCCACTTGGATAGGATTAGAACCAATGATATTGGTGCTGTCGGCAGTGCCTGTCCCCAGCACATTTCCATTCACATAAAAATAGAGATTTCCGGAAGAGCGTTCTACCGCCACGTGATACCAAGTTCCGGCTACCGGCGACCACGCTTCGGATTTCACGACACGATCATTTAGCTGAAGTCTAAGATTCCCTGAAAGTGTTTTTTGCAAAGACCATTCGGCGTCAGAGCGGCTGAACAGTTCAATATCTCCGGTGGTGGACGAAAACTGGATCCAAGTTTCCCAAGTAAAGTCACCCGTGCCAAAGTCCCAGTCGGGGCTATCATTGACTTGAACATA
This sequence comes from Candidatus Omnitrophota bacterium, assembly GCA_023247915.1. Taxonomy (GTDB): domain Bacteria; phylum Omnitrophota; class Gorgyraeia; order 2-02-FULL-51-18; family 2-02-FULL-51-18; genus JAHFFN01. The sequence goes on along the minus strand of JAHFFN010000004.1, from coordinate 16,657 downwards.
ATCCCCACTGCCATCTAAGCGAATAGGCATGGAATTGGTGCTGGCGGCTCTCTTATTTGTCAGATCAATTTGCGCATTCCCCGCGATCGTCAAGCTATGACCGGCGCTGGAACCATCTTCGATCGTCGTGGGATCTGTCGTGCCAACGCTGTAATAATCTTCATCACGATATTCCGTGAGCGTACCCGCAGAACTATCCAAAAAGCTTTGCGTGCGACCCGACAAATAATACCCAGTGACATTGCCATTGGGCAGAGTTTCTTTGGAGATCTGAATGCCGTCCGAGAAATACTCCAAAGCCTTTTGAAAAACACCGGCTTGATAAAGCTCCACTTTTTTTAGCGTCGTTGTTCCCGGCCAATACTCGATGAAACGAGTTTCGATACCGGACGGCGAAGTTTCACTGATCAAGGTCGTTCCATCCGAAGCAAATCTTTGAGTTTTTTGAAGGACGCCATTCTGATAAATTTCTTTGGTTTTGATTTTGTCGGTGCCTGGCCAGTATTCGGTGTAGCGATACTCTACGCCACCCAAAATTTGACGAGAAATGCGCCCCATAGGATAGCCAAACTCAGAAGGACCATAAAAAGACTCATCTAAATATTCTCTATAACCCAGCAAATTAGTTGAGCTCTTCAAATTACCGCTTTGATAAATTTCATACACAGCGCCGTCGGGACGAGTCTCTTTGGAAACGTTCACACCATCGGAGTAGTACTCAATAGTCGCAACTAACGTTCCGTAATAATAAAGCTCCATCGTTTTGGCTTTATCAGTGCCAGTCCAATAATCAATATAGCGATCTTCAAAACCATCTGTTCCAATTACTTTGCTGGCTCTGCCTCGCCCATGGCCCATGGAATCATTGCCATAAAAATTCTCGTCCAATCGCTCCGTGATTTCACCTGAAGGTGGCGTATGACGAAATTCATTGCCCGTAAAATAGTACTCATAGTGATGAGCGTCAGGCGTGTTGGGCGCTAAAGTCGCTTGCTTTACTTTGTCCGTGCCGGGCCAATAATCGTTGTATTGCAGAGTTCCCCCGTTCGGCTGCGTCACCTGCAAGACGCGACCACGGCCGTGACCATCGGCATCGTTGCCATAAAAATTTTCATCGTAATACTCATAAGTGACATGGCTAGCTGCTTCATAAAAACTCTTACGATTGCCGGTGGTGAAAAACTCGTAGTGATCACCAAAAAGATTGGTTTCGCTAGACAGGGTCACCCCATCCGAGAGGAAGCTTTGGGTTTTCTGGAGAATGCCACCTTGATAAATTTCTTTGGTTTTGACTTTATCGGTACCCGTCCAATATTCGGTGTAGCGCATTTCAAGTCCGGTATCCGCTACTTCCCTGCTCTTGCGGCCTCGCCCATGCCCTTGCCCATCATTCCCATAAAAGTTTTCATCCAAATAATACGAAGTAGTGTGTGTCACTCCATCGTAAAGACTCTTACGATTGCCGGAAGGAAAATAGGTATAAACACTGGGAAGCGCTTCTGAAATCACCGTCACGCCGTCCGCGGCCAGGTTTTGCGTCTTTTGTAAAACGCCGTTCTGATAAATTTCCTTAGTCTTTACTTTGTCGGTGCCAGTCCAATATTCGAGATAACGAAATTCATGCCCATCAGGGAAAAGCTCGCGAGTTTTTCGACCTTGTGCGGCGCTTGTGGGGACGATTGCGGGCGCCAGCGCTAAACTGCTTTGCGCATCCGCGATCAGATCGATCGGAGGCGTAAAGTTTCCGGTGTAACGAGCAACACCCGTAGAGACGCGAAATCCATCAACCCATCCATTCAAAGAACGCGCACCAGTGTGGGTGGCTCCGATTTGAATAGGATCTGAACCGCTGATACTGGCATTGCTAGGCGAACCTGACCCCAGCGCGGATCCATTCACATAAAAATAAATACTTCCGGAAGACCTTTCGATGGCCAGATGGTACCAGACTCCCGTCTGCGGAGACCATGGCTCTGTCTTCACAACAGGCCCGCCTAATTGCAGCCGAAGAGTTCCCCCATTTGTTTTTTGCAGAGACCATTCGTTATCCGAACGGCTAAATAATTCAATGTCTCCGCTGGTCGAAGAAAATTTGATCCAAGTTTCCCAAGTAAAGTTACCGGTACCAAAGTCCCAGTCGGGGCTGTCACTCGCTTGGATATAGTCCGTGTTGCCATCCAAACGAATAGGCAGTGAATTCGCGCTTCCAACTCTTTGATTTGTCAGATCAATTTTGGTGTCTCCTGAGAGAGTCAGAGCGTGATTGGCGGTGGAGCTGTCTTTAACGACTGAAAAATCGATGGTGCTGGTTGGGTAATAATTTTCATCCAGATACTCTTCGAGAGTACCGCTGGAAGCGCTTAAGGAGCTCTGAAGATTGCCATCCAAGTAGTATCCCAGAGTTTTTTGAAGGCTTCCGGACTGATAAATTTCTGTTTTTTTGATTTTGTCGGTGCCTGGCCAGTACTCGATAAAACGAGTCTCAAGACCGGAGGGCGAAGTTTCGCTAATCAAAGTCGTTCCGTTGGAAGCAAAGCGTTGAGTTTTTTGAAGAACACCGCCTTGATAAATCTCTTTGGTTTTTACTTTGTCAGTGCCAGGCCAGTATTCGGTGTAACGAAATTCAAGATTAGCCGTTGTCACCTCCTTAGTCTTGCGACCCCGTCCATGCCCTTGAGCGTCATTTCCGTAGAAATTTTCATCAAGGTATTCATAAATTTTTCCGCTAAGTAATTCGCTAAATTTTTGATTATTGCCGCTTACAAAATACCAGCGAATGTCCCCATTGGAAAAATTTTCCTTTTGAAGCCATCCAGCCAAAGCGTATTCCAAGATATGCCCATCCGGATAAAGCCGGCGATAAATAGAAACACCATCGGCATAATATTCGTTGGTCAGCAGAACCACGTTTTGCGGATTATAAAAAGTGACGCGCTGAACTTTTCCGGTGCCTGGATAATAATCAAAAACCCCTCGATTGCCGGAGGCGTCATACTGATTGCTCAGATTTCCGCCGGTGTCATAGTCTTTGCGAATGATGCCGTAAAAATCCGCCGCGCTTAAAAAACGTGTTTTGATATTTCCATTGCTATAATAATCTTCCGAAAGCGCTTTAAAAGGATTGATCATCCCCCATCCGTTTTCAGTATCAAATCCCGACGCCCCTTTATCCGTAGAAGAAAATTTAAGACGGCGATAAATGTCATCAAAAGTCTGCAGGGGATTTTGAGCCAGCAGTAGAGCCGCGGCGCCGGCCACGATCGGCGTTGCAAATGAAGTGCCGCTTTGCTGGGTGTAATTTGAGTTTCCATTGTAATAGGCATAATCGCTTCCGGCCATGCGAAGCACGAGAATATTTGTTCCGGGCGCCATAAAATCAAGATCATTTCCATAATTGGAATAACTGTCACGAAGAATGCTGCCGTCGAGAGGCGATTTGTAGAGCGCGCCGACCGCAATGGTGTCGTTGAACAATGCGGGATAAAGATCCATGGCCTGGCCTCCGTTACCACCGGCCGCCACCACAATCGCTCCCCTGGATCTCGCGTAAGAAATAGAGTCTTGAAAGCGGGTCAGTTGGTTTCCCGCAAAAAAATCGGAGATAAAGCCTAGAGAGATGCTGATCACGCGAGCGCCCATATCCACGGCATAGCGCACCGAGCTGATCATGGCTTCAACCACCGTGTACAAATCATTAAATGTGTCATTCGCGTTGAATGCTCGAAGCCCCATGATCTTGACGCCTGGCGCTACGCCTGATATTCCCTTGTTATTATTGTTAACCGCCCCGATCGTTCCCGCGGTCGCCGTCCCGTGTCCATCCGTGTCGCTGATATCGGAATTATTGCTTCTAAAATTCCAGCCACGAATGTCATCCACGTAGCCATTATGATCGTCATCAAGCCCATTTCCCGCGATCTCACCGGGATTAGACCAAATATTGGCCGCGATATCTTCATGCGTGTATTGAATGCCGCTATCGATCACAGCGACCGTGATTCCCGCGCCGCGAGTAAAATCCCAGGCAGACTCCATATTCAAAGCCGCAAGCGCCCATTGAGCAGAGTAATAGGTGTCATTCGGTGCCAGCTGCATAATATTAATTGAATCTGTCAGCGAATAAAAAATACGCTGAATTTGGATACTAGAAAATAATACGGGCGTGGTAACAACGTTATTGATAAAGTCGGAAGAAATTCTGGTTTGAGTCGGAGTATCTACTTTTATGGAACGGGAAAGATTGGATGCTTCTTGCCGATCCAACTGAATGATTTGAATCTCTTGGGTATGGCTAGAAGCGCTGGGCGCGGTCTTGGTTTGAGAATAAGCCTTTTTTAAACTTGCGCTAGTCGCGACGCTCTGAAGATTTTCTGAGCGAGGATTATGAAGCTGTTCAAATCTCTCTTTAGTTTCTCTAAAAAAGCGCTCATATCCGGCGATGACAGGATAGAAAGAAACGGTACTGCCCTTTAAGGTAGGACTAGCCACTCCCCAGGTGGAAAAACTGAGGCAAGTCGTGACCGTCAGAAGAGCCGCTAAGATTTTTTTCATTCTGATTTTAAGTGCTTCGCCGTTAATTTTATCCTTAAAGGATACTTGACGCAGAGGCTGTTTACAAGCCAACTTTGACTTTTTGTCAAATTAATACTAAGCAAATTTAAGCGCAAATTAACTATTAGAGAATGGATTCATTCAAAGTTCCTAAAAAATTCTTAGCTTGGAGATATTCGAAGCTTTTCTGATAGACGCTTTCTCGGGTGCCGTTGTGAACCAAATGACAGCTCACCGTCTCAGAACCAATAGCCCTCTGATCCGCGATCTGGTAAGAAGCCGGCAATCTCGTGAAAAGTTCTTGGTGTTTTGAAAAAAGCGCGGCCCAAGAAGTTTGCTCGATCCAGTTGCTGTGCGGATAACCATTTTCACCAGAATATTTCAAAAAAGTTTCAATGAAGCCCAACTCGTTTCGGAGATCCAACGGAATATATAAAATGCCAGTGTTAACACTCTCTTTCATTTCTACGCCTAACAGGCGATTTAAAATTTCGCGAGGAAAAGAATAGGCGTCATGATAGTCGCTCATAAAACAGCCTCGATTAGCTCTCATGCACTCCATGATCTCGGTAGGCTTCTTAAAAAATAAAACATCCGCGTCCAATATTAATGTTTTATGGGTTTGTGTATAAAAAATAGGGTCGAACAATTTCATTGAGGTTATCGTCATCCTATCCGAGGAATCGAGCCTGTATCTCGAACAAAATTCATAACCACCCAAACTCTTTTTTAAAAAAATGTCCGCGTCTATTTTCCGGATAACCTCACAACCGACAAAATGTTTTTTAAACGTCTGGATCGAGCCGTTTTTCAGCGACCCATCATCATGGAAAAAGAGCTTTGTTCGAAGTCCGCTAAAATAATAAAATGTCTTAAGACACCACAAGGCCTCCGTCACATCTCTCTCGCAAATCAGCATGTGTATTTCGTAATCGCTTGCCGTGTCGCATCGGATGCTTTTTGACGAAAAAATTTGACTCGCGTAAACGTCTGTCATGTTTTATCAGAACCTTTCAAGGTCACCAAACTTGATAGTAAAAAGCCCTTTCCGGAGAGTCTCCGGAAAGAATAAAGATTAAAATTGTGCCAACCGCATAGAGAATCAAAAAAATCAAAATATACGATTTATTTTTCTTCCAAAACTCTTTAATCATACGACACAAATTTCTCACAAGCGGCGGCAATGAGGCGGTGCGCCACCGCATTAGGATGTGCGTCATCCTTGGCAACCCACAATTTAGAGGCAAGTTCCTTTTCATAAAAAAATGGCGCCAGATCCAAACAAGCGACATGGTTTTTCTCTAAAAAATCCTTCACCAGTTGATGCTCAGTTTTAAACGGGTAATCCCTTAATCGATGCAATTCCGGCAGTAAAACCACCCGAAGTCCGATTCCATTTTCCACACAGCGCTGTTTTAGCAGTAAAAATGCCTCCTGCGTCCGCGCCCACCCCTTCCGATCCCCCTCCCGATAAAGCCCATGATAATACGCCTCGTAGCGAAGCCGGTTGGATAAACGCGTCACCGCCGACCAATAAAAAGCGGCCAGATCCGAATGCCTGAAAATATTTTTAAAATTTTCCGGTTTGGCCTCCTCCGCGTCATTGATAAAATAAAAGACAACAACCTCGTCCGGATGATACTGAAGACCCTTATCGAGAAACAAATGAACTTCCTGCTCGGTATTGTAATTGCCAACGCCGAAATTAATAATTTCTGTAGGACTAAACTGGTTTAATTTATTTTCCAAAAGAGTTGAGAAAGTGTCTTTTTCTTCGACTCCCCAGCCCAAGGTCAACGAATCTCCCAGAAAAATCAAACGTCTAGCTTGGCTCTTTGAAAGAGGATATTCCTTATCTCTAAACCCGTCAGAGTTAGTCGCGAGGGTTACCCCCATTAATTTTGCCGTTGCGTTGGGCTTATGAAAGTGACCAACCGTCGAGTCTGGATACTCCACTTTAAGACGATTAGCGTAGTGAAGCATCTCAATGTCATACACCCTATGATTTAAAGAATAAAGACGCGCAAAAACCTCCCCTGCCGCAAAGAAAAAAATCGACGCGGTTACAAATGACAAAACCAGTCTGAAGTATTTATTGTGAATGGCTTTTCTCCAAAAGATGCCGATTCATCAAAAAATCATAGACAATCTTGGCGTAAATTTCATTTGCTTCCGCGTTGGAGTGGGGGTCTAGAGGGCTGATAAAATAGGCGCTAAGTTTTTTTTCTCTGAAACCGCTGTTCATTGTTACCGCGTCCAAGTCATGGCTATTGGCGATTTTTTTAATCGTTTCGGCGTCATAGGGATTATAAGCCTGAACAATGACATAGACGGGTATTCCCTGCCTTTTTCCGATAAGAGCAAGCTCTCTCATGTTTGAGTCTACCACGCCAAAATATGCTTTTTTATTTGGGCTGACCACCGCCTGAACCCTGCTTTTTCTTGTCACAAGAAACCATAAATGACTTTGAAAAAAAGGCCGCTTCATCACGGGCTCTTTGTAGGCTTCTTTCGGACACCGGCTCGGAAACCAGCAGTACTCATTAGACACACAAAACAACACGGCGTCGGGGTGATACAGGGGAACTTTTTTCTTTAAAACCTCGAGAGAATTAGAGATTCGGTAGCCATCGACAGCAAAATTGATAAATTCGTAAGCGATTTTCTTTGACTCTCGATTCAAACGATCTTCTAAAACAGAATGAAAAGTTTTTTCCGCCTCGATCCCCTCTCCCATCGTTGGCGAACTGCCAAGGACGGCAAATCTAAACACACCAGCTGGTTTTTCTAGAGAATATTCCTTGTCTCGAAGCCCCCTGGAATTTGTTTTAAATGGATTAAACCGGTAATAAATATTTAGGTTAGGTTTTAATTCGGTATAGATTTTATGGTTTTTAGAGCCCTGCAAAATAAGGGTGCCTGGAGGATACAGGCTATTCATTTTTTTATAATTTAACCCATCCAACCCAAAGCCATACAGCCGGACGGTTATTTCCAAAAATAGAAATAACGCGACAACTCCAACCGTATACCGGACGACGTCACGCGGGCTAAGCAAATTTAAGCGGAAGTAAGCTATTAGAGCGCCTCGCGCCAAACTTGTGATTTGGCGCGAGGCATCTACGTTAAACTGTTTTTGTTGCGGGTGAAAAATTAGTTCCGGTTTGGGGCTGAACCGTGTTTGCGGCCATCGGAGCTGGGGTTGTTTTTTCCGGCGCTTTTTGGCTCGGCTTAAGCACGTTTTTCTCGTAAAATTCAGCGTCCTTGGCGGAAGCGAATTTGGGCACATCCGAATAACCTGTTCCCTCTTCCAAAACGACGTCGACGCGCTCGGGAATCAATTTATTATTTGCGCCCGAAACCATATCAACACCACCACCGATGATTCCGCCAATCAAAACATTGCCAAACGCCATTCCGTTCAGCGATCTCTTGATCAAAACTGTCGCGGTTTTGTAACCGTCTTTTGCGATCTCAATCGTGTGATCATTTTTCCTATCCAAGGTAAACGACGCAGGCGTTTTGGAGGATGTATTGTTATCCACCTTGGCGATAGCTTCCGATGGCTGCGATGTCACGCTGATCTTTTGAGTTGTTCCCGATACAATCGTCGCGCAACCGCTAACGGCAAAGCTCAGAAACAAAACACAAAAACCACCGGTTAATTTTGAAAATCTCACTACGACCTCCTTTGTTATGACATCGTTGATACCGCATAAACTTGCCCTCACCAACCGCTTGGTTCGGCGCATTAACTCTTAATGTACTCATCCAAATCTTTAATAAAATTTTTGATGAGTTCTTTCATCGCGGCGTTGATCGCGTCACTTCCGGTTGAGTCAAAAGTCATCCAGATTAATTTTTTACCCTGATAAACCTTATTGATCACTTCTTGGGATTTGTCAGTCACTTTAAAACGCACTAGAAATGTAGAATTTTGTCCGTTTCGAACTTCACAGGAAATAGCCTCTACTGACCCCTGGATAACGATATCGCGAGTTTCATCAATTAGCGAATAGCCACTATTGGCTAATTCTTCTTTAAAAGCATTCTCCAAAGATTTCACTAAACCAGCCGGCTCATGAATATCTCCCACGCGCATACCATATCCGTTATAAAGCCCTCCGATAATAGCCTGCTCGCGTCCAATGCGACTATCCGTGAAAGGACTGACTTTTACTTCTACATTTTTAGAAGCTTGGTGGATTGGCTCCACTTTATAACCAATATTGGGCGTTGTTGCGCAACCGCTTAAGCACACAACCAAAACCATGCCCATCAAAAAGAATCTTTGTGTATTAGGATGTTGATGCACTTGAACCTCCGTTAACCCCCTGAGCGGCTATCTCTGATCGTTTGTGTTTAAACTTTACCAAAGGCGCAGGATTCAACGCTTTGGGTAAGTACCATTTAAAAGCTTCTGTGAAGGTGCCAGTTAAACGAGCGCTATCCCTCACGTCCGTTTGATCTTCAGAGGACTCACGATAAAAAATAAGCTCCCCTGTCCTTGAGTCAATAACGGATAGCTTGAATTCCAAGGAAGCGTAGTCCGCAGAAAATATCAATGCTGCTCCGGTCAAAGCTAATTGTGCAACCGTAAAAATAACTTTTCCGGGTACTTCCGCATCAGCAGTAACCACACTGTCAAATTTTCCGTAACATTGCACAAAAGCAATCGCATCAACCTCCTGGCTACGAACAAGGCTTTGTTGATCAGGCGCAATCGAGAAAGGCCAAAGCTTTGGTTTTTTCTCTCTACCTGCGTCGGCGAACTGGTCAAGATGCTGCCAAACAGCCTGAAACTCCTGCTGATAATCAGTCGGAGATAAGGTGTTCGCGTCATCCTCAGATACTGATGTGAATCCATAACCTTGTTGAACAAATGCATCGGTAGCCGCATTCAAAATTGCCCGTTGAGCCATCTTCTTGCCTGGCTCATCACCGGTAAACAATCCATGCTTTTCATCACGCCGCCCCAAAATAATCTGAGGTTTCAGCATATAAATCGTCCGCACATTTTGCATGCGGTCTTTTATTTCGTACTGATCCAAGACATGGGCGTTGGCTGTAGTCTGCGCACACGCGCATAAGAATATTGAAAATAAAATAACGCGTCTATGCCTTTTTAACATGCGAGGAATCAGTTCTTGAAACATAAAATAGCAATTGGGTATAACGATCCGAGCGATTCTAGCCATAGTTTTGAATTATGTTGTGTGTCCCTGGAGTTTACTATGTTAGTTTATTCCATTATTTTCTTTAATAGATTGAATAGCATCTAGAATTGCATCTCCAAGAAAATCCCGCACAACAGGATCTTCGCTTTTAATATTCTTGAGCATATTTTCAAGGATAGGAATAGCTTCCAATCTTCCAAAGTCTTTTAACATGTGGGCAGAACCATTTTTAGGTCCGTCAGGTAAATTTGCCATTTCAACAAGGTAAGGAAAAGCCGGGCCATATTTTATATGGGCTAAATGTAGCATGGCATCTCGATAAAGCGGGTGGTTTGATCCTATCCGCACGATCTCCATCGACACTTCAGATGCTTTCTTCTCGTCCCAAGAAAACAGTACACTTAGAGCAAATTCCCTTCCACGCGGATTGCCTTTTTGAGTAATAATTTTTAATATTCTTCCAATCTTGACTTCATCGTGTCTTTGGGCAAGCAAGGCCATTGCTACCCCACTGTATTTAATACTTGGATGATTTAATTTATCAATTAAAAAATCAGTCGACTTCTCAGCCCAAGCCTTCTCAAGCATCTGAGAGTATCTGGGGTGTGTAAAATCTTGAAATCGTGTCCACAGGTCTTCGATTCCTGGTTTTAGAATAAATGAAATCGCTGCTATTAGAGTTATAGTTAAAACCAAGGGAAAGCTCTTCTTATTCATTGGGATTTTTGCCTTTGCTAAAATTGTTGTATACCTTTCGTAAATTAACATACCGTACCCCGTCCCAATTGCCTCTTTGGAGGCACGTTAGAAAGGAGCCGCTAACTCCTTTTCTTGTTCTCTTGTGTAGCCCACGTAAAATTTATAAGCAGCGGTTCTCTCTAAAGGGTTCCTGCCCATTGTTTCGTATAAAGGGTTTGGGGTGATAAGCAGGTCTTCTTTCTGGTGACTATAGAAAGAATAGCTGGAATAGGGATAATCTTGAGGATCTTGCACAAGTTTAGCTTTTAGCGGGTTTCGTTCAATGTAGCGGCCACATTCCAGAAGATAGGCATCCTCTTGAATAGGAATACTGATAAAACGCTTCCGAAAGACTTGTTCGGACCAACGGTAAGTCTTGCAGTAATAGTAGGCATATCGACGTTGAACAAAATGGCCAAATCGGCTAACAAGACCTATGCCGTCCGCTTTAATCAAAAGGTGGGTATGATTATTCATGAGACAATAATGATGGATCTGGATGGAGAATCTAGTGGAGTATTCTTTGAGTAGCTCAAGATAATACTGATAGTCCCTGTCATGATGAAATAGCTTCTTTTTGTTAACTCCCCGATTAATGAAGTGATAAATATCTGTAGGGCTTTGTATCCTTGGTTTTCTTGGCATGGCAATGGGTTCCTCCCTTTACCATACAAGACGTCAAGACCCTCAAAATCCTTTCAAAAATATCTAAATTTTATTCGCCTAACGTGACCCTTTTTTGGCGATTGGGACGGGGTACGGTATCTATATGGCCTTTGTTTAAAAGTTGCTCTAGCTTTTGTTTTCTGGCCACTAATTGGTCAACAACCTGCTTCCTTGGACCTTGAGCAATTTGCCAATTAATATATTCAAGCGATTTTTCATACTGACCAACCGCCTCGTAGCATTCACCCAAAAAAGACTTTATAACCCAAATATCTGGGGCATCTTTGGCGTCTTTCATAACATCCTCAAACTGTGGGATAGCTTGCTCATACCTACCCGCATCAAAGTATCGCGCACCACGATTAATTCTATCCCAAATAAAACTTTCATCGCGCAAGCCTTTTGCAAATGCTGCTGACGCTTCCTCATCTGTGCCAACAATATGAGTAGTGGTACGGCTTTCTTGTGTAGTAGTTTCGTTTAATTTTTTATCGTTTGCTGCAAAAACACAACCGGGCAAAGCAGTTAAAAGCACTAAATTTAAAAAAAAAGTCTCTTTTTTCATATCAATTTAGTCCATTCTCCTTAAAAAATAGTTCCAGATCAACAGTTAGCGTGTCATCATCAAAACTTCCTTCAATGCCTTTCTTAGCTAAAAATATTCGTAACGAGCTTGGACTATCCGCCGCCTTTGTCAACTTCTGCAAGAAAATCGACGTCTTCCTGTTGATCTCTTGATTTTTAGGACTGTTCTTACCCTTCCACTTATCGTCACTATACCAAAAGTCTGTGTGGTGTGCGCCGAGAATTTTAATGTTGAATGTCTTTACGCCTGAAGCCGCTATATTTTGGGAGCCTACGGACGCCCCTACCACATTGGTCAGTGTTTGTGCATCGTCAAGCGACCCCCAAACGTTAATAAAGGTTTTAAATTTTGAGTCAGCAGGAAATGCTGTGGGTAGATTTTTAACAACACCGCCCCATGATATCAGCGTTTCAATACCAAATTCGGCAGTTCTTGAAAGAGCCCGGATCATGGGATTCGTGGATCCTGAATAGGTAACCGCAATCTGTTGGCCGACTTTTTGATTAGGACCCATTCTTGAATACTCTGCCCTTAACTTTCTCGTCACCTCTTCTGATAACCCTTGGTTTCCGCCTGAAGCGTCCTCATTCCATTCGCCAATATCTCTAAAAAAATGTAGCCAATCATGATCTGCTTCAAATAAAGAAATCGGGTGTATCAGGTCTGGATTTATCTTTTCATCGGAGACCAGTCTGTTCTTGAATTCTTCAACACTCTTTACCGGCTCATTCTCTGCGACATCATTACCAATGCCTGGCAATAAATAATAGTTCACTAATGGTTGTATTAAATCTTTGGAGCTAACCGAGCTGCCGCTCTGCCCCTCTTTTGAAACTTTGCCACCCAGAATATCTACAACAACACCCAAATCAGGGAATCTGATAGTCCCATTGATCACTTTATTTGTGGCGTCGATGTTATAGCCTGGCTCTAGCACAATCTCCGGCGAACTCCCCTCAAGATAGATCTCCTGCACAGAACCATCTGAAATCTTGAAAGTGGCTTTGGCGCCTGACGACGGCTCATAATAAATATTTTCTTTCGAAAGATCGGTATATTCATACCCAATGCTCCCATCCGCTTTCTTAACAAGCATGCTTTCAAAGCGTCCTTCTTCGGTGATGTTCCCTGAGACGCGCTTTACAAGCGCTCTGCTTTGGCGATCATAGACAGAGTAGTTGGTGGCGCTAGAGCTAATCCGATAACCAGATTTGATCTTTCCGTCGATGATGTCTTGATAGACTTCTGGAGTGGCGCCGTCCGGCAGAGGCGCTTCAGTGATTGGAGGTGTATTTGGTTGGTTGATTTTAATGGGCTTTGCTTGGGAAGCATAATAAGCATTGATACCGATATTAATCATGTCGGATAGGTGATCTCTAAAGAATGAGATCGTATTGTCCCAAAAGCTTCTTTCTTGGGTGGGAATTAAAATAATCTGACCTGTTCTTTCATCACGATATCTTGTACCATCCACTGCAATCTCGGACTGACCTTCAAGCTTCACTTCTCCCGCATACTTCGTCTGGGAATTAAATTGCGAAGCAAAAGCATTTGAGACGGGCGCTCCCAAGATAGAGCCAAGGGCTGGAAACCCTAAAGAACTCCCTAGTTTATCGATTCCGTATCGCGCAAGAGAGCCGGCTAGATTTCCTCTGATATCTTTAAACGCATCAAAGAAGGTAGAACTTGTAAGATTGGGATTATTGATGAGTTGCCCGCGAATAGCCCCCAAAGACAACCCGGCGATCTCCGTAAGACGCGGGTCTATTCCAAGCTCGGCGCCTAGACGGCCGACATTATCAATATCTCTGAAACCGGCGATACCTGTTTGGATATTATTGGCTTGTGCGGTGGCTTGGTCTGATTGAGGCAGCGTGCTTCTTTCCAAAGCTTGGATAGCGGCGCCGGCGGCGAGCTGACTAACGATGCCTGTGATCTCGGGGCTGACGCCCAAAGAATTTAAACCACGCGAGACGCCGTATGTGATTCCTGTGGAGATGGCAGAATTGACAACCAGAGCGCCCACAGAAGCTCCCAAAAGTTTTAGCGCCGTGCCCTGGATAACCGAACTAACTCCCGGAAGAAAATTAATCGCCGAGTTAATAAATCCTGTGACTGATTGATAAACGCTGGCTAGTCCATTCCCTATCGTATTTAATGCCTGCCCGAATGAACCCAAGACGTCACTAACTCCTTGAAAAGCATTTGAGAGCCCAACTTTAAGAGAGTTTGCAACCGTTCCACCTCCCGGAAAACTCAAATTGACAGCGGAGGTGATGGCCGTGATCCAATCTCCTTCGATAAGACTGACTGCGATCGAAGCTATCCTCAGCACCGTGGATAAGGGTGGGATAAAAACAAACACCCAGGACAATAGACCTAACAAACTCCCCCAGAAAGCCCCGCGGACTTTTTGAGCTTCTTGCGTAGTGAGAATTTTTACGTGGGATCCTTCGCGTTGCTTCGCGTCGCTCAGGATGACGGAGTCAGCGGTGACATTCCCATCCCAAGCCTTGAGGAAACCTTCTTTCTTAACGGTTAAAGATTCGTTTTGTTTGTCTTTGCCGATACCGGGGTCAATATAGGTGATGGAGTCATTCGTAATGGCAGTGACAATGACGTAGTGATTGCCGTTGATATGGGCAATGACCCTGGCTGTAGGATTGGCTTTGTAAACTGCCTGCAGATCTTCCCAGTTAAGTTTGGCGCCTTTTAAGTTAACGCCGTAGAGGGCTGCTACCTTATTTAGAGAGAATACAGAGATCACAAGGTCTCCGTCGTCTAAAGGAGAGATTACACCTGTAAAGATATCGACAAGAATGGCCAGAGTAGCCATTTCTTCGCGGGTGTGGCGTAGATGTTGAGAGTCAATCACATCGCCGGACTCTTTAGAGAGTTCGCCGCTCAAAGTAATTCCGTTTTTTTCAAGCAAGGCTTCTAGAGATAAGAAGGCGGACTGGCCGAAGTGGAGATTCGTAGGATTACTATTCATCCAGGCCAAGATTTTATCGGCGTCTGCTTGGGTCAGCTGGATAGATCCATCCTCTGGGTCTGAGAGACCGAGAGTGTTTTGAATGAATGCTCTTTTATCGTTATCTGACTTTAAGAAATATCCGCTAATCTCATTTGTGACTTTTTGTTTAATGTTGGTGACGTAATTTCGACGTTCCTCTAACTCCGGAAGAGCATCAAGATAATCACTCAAAGCCTTCGTCAAAGATTGTCCGGTCGTGATTTGAGTCTCTGCCCCAGAATCATAATTAACCTTCCCTATCCAGGAATCATATTCCGCCGAAGCCGGATCGCGCCCCAAGATTCTTCGGTAGTAGTCATAAACAATTGGAGAAACTTCTTGGCGAAGGATTTCTTTTTTGAGAGCGGTTTCCTGATTGCTCAGAGCGGTGTAGGCGTCCTTAGCAGCAGTATCTATCTGATCCGAAACATCCTTCACTGAATTATCCAGATCAATTGCCGCCTGTGCTTCTTGCTCGGCGAGCTTGGTAAGTGCTTGACGGGTTTGGCTTATCGCTTCATCGATCTGATTTAGAACATCTCCTTTTTCAGACTTCGCTTTTTTGCCCTTGGCCTTAATCCCGGAGACTTCACCTCTCTGGCCTTCTAGTGCGCTAAGCTGGCCAAGAAGCCCGCTTCTTCTCCCCTCAACCGTCTCTTTGAAATCCTCATAAGCTTTGTCTTTTTTCTGAGCCAAAAGATCAAGCTGCTCAGCTTTTCGCTCCGCAACTTGTTGTCGCGCCTTAATGAATTGGTCAGGCAAAGTATCCCGCGCATTTTTAAGATACACGCGCGAAGGATTTCCGTGGGCGTCATAACTGTATCCGATCAAAATTTTCCCACTCTGATCCACAACCTTGACAGGCTTGCTTTTCTCAAAAGTTGTCACGGAGCCATCGGCCTCGGTTTGTTTGTTATCAAACAACGTAACAGTCTGATCGGCTTTGGTTTGAGTTTCCATAATACCGGTAGTGGAGTATTCTTGAATGGCGATACTATCCGAAGTCAGGATAGATTCGGTGGCGATGGACAGCCATTCGGAATAAGATGGGTTTTGAGGCTCGATCAACTCTTTACTCGGAAAACTCTCAAGCCAAGCAATGCGCCCCGTAAGCGCTTCCCGGGCTTTGTGTATGGTTTCCTGGATCTCATTATCAAATTTAAGATCAAGCACCGCCTTCCCATCGCGCGTGATCTTAAAGCTATCCCACTGACCGTTAAAAGATCTCTCTTTATTTGTGAATGAACCGAGGCTCATATCCGCGCTAACGTTTAAATTAAGAGAATCCGGCGTAGATCTTCCCAGCTCTTGCCCATCGACAAAAATTTTTAAAAGCCCGGCCTCTCTTTTTAAGGTGACATGGTAAAAAGTGTTCGTCCGCGGGTTCCAAGATTCTCTCTTTCTCTGACTTCCAAGAGCGTTCCAAACTAGTGAACCGGAAATAAATTCAAAGTCGTAGGCGCTCCCGCGATCCATAAAAACGGTATTTTTTAATTCCGAGAAGTTGACATCCAGATCAATTGAGAAATCTTTTGTGCCAAAATTAAAATCTTCGGAGGAAGGAATAAAAAGCCTGTCTTTATCACCATCAAAAGTTACTTTTCCTGCGTCCACGTGAGTTTGGCCGTAGAAAAAAACCGGGTGAGACCCGTCGGAAGAATCTTTAAAATATTGGGTGCCTTGGGAATTTAAAGCTTCGCTTAAAAAAGTGCCGTCGGAATTGTAAGATAACTGCCCGCCCTCTCCGCGGAATGTATATGGGCTGATCAATTCATGAAATGCTCTGTCCTTGGCTTCAAAATCAAGCGAGAGCGCTTCGGTCGAACCTTTAACAATTTTTAAATCATCCAGATAAGCATTCAGATGACCGCTATTTCCATGATCATAGGCGCCGATCAAAAGGTCAGTTGAAGCGCCATCAAAAGA
>JAHFFN010000076.1 GCA_023247915.1 Candidatus Omnitrophota bacterium | reverse complement strand
GATCACGACATCCGATTTCATTACACGCCCCAAATCCCCATGCAGGGCTTCGGCCGGATGCAGAAAAAGCGAAGGAGTGCCGGTGGAAGAAAGAGTCGCTGAAATTTTTTGAGCGATAAAACCGGGCTTTCCCATGCCGGTCACGATCACGCGCCCCTTCGACTTTAAAATAAGATCGCAGGCTTTTTCAAAATCGTGATTGATGCGAGAAAGTAAAAAAGAAAGTGCGTCCCGTTCCACCTGGACGACTTTTTTCGCGATCGCGATCGCGTTTTTCTTAGCGGCGTTTCGAGCCATGGCTCACCGCCTGATTTATTTTTAGAAGTTTTTCGAGAAGTTTTTCGAGCTCCGACAGACGAACCATGTTGGGTCCGTCACTGGGCGCGTGATCCGGGTCTTCGTGCACTTCCATAAAAACGCCGTCACAACCTGCCGCCACCGCGGCTTGCGCGAGTGTCGGTACAAAACGCCGGTCTCCGCCGGAACTGTTGCCGCGGCCTCCGGGTTGTTGCACCGAATGCGTCGCGTCAAAAATCACGGGATATCCAAACTCCCGCATGATGGGGATCGCTCGAAAATCATTGACCAGCGCGTTGTAACCAAAAAAAGTTCCCCGCTCGGTCAAAAGAATATTGCGATTGCCGCTAGAGGCGACTTTTTCGGCGACATTTTTCATTTCCTGCGGCGATAAAAATTGGCCTTTTTTAACATTCACGGTTTTACCGGTCTTCGCGGCGGCCGTCAAAAGATCGGTTTGGCGGCACAAAAATGCCGGGATCTGAAGCACATCCGCCACTGCGGAAGCCTTGATCGCTTCTTCAGGCGTATGCACATCGGTCAGCACCGGAACACCGACCTCTTCTTTGACATGATCCAAAATCATCAGCCCCTGATCGATGCCGAGCCCTCGAAAAGAACCGATAGAACTGCGATTGGCTTTGTCATAGCTGGATTTATAAATGAAAGGAATACGGAGACGCTTGGTGATTTTTTGAATCAGGCGAGCATGTTTCAGCGCGTGTTTTTCGTTTTCAATAACGCAAGGACCCGCGATGAGTGCTAGCGGATGCCCTTCCCCGATTTTGATAGAACCGACGCTTACCGGCTTCACGGCTTATTCGTCCTCTTGAAACGCCAAAGACGCTTTGATGAAATCTCTAAACAGCGGATGCGCTTGATCCGGTTTGGATTTGAATTCCGGATGAAATTGGCAGCCGACAAACCAAGGATGATCCACCAACTCGACGATTTCGACCAAGCGTCCATTGGGACTGGTGCCGGAAACAATCAAGCCACTGTTTTCCATTTTGACTTTGTATTTGTTATTAAATTCATAACGGTGGCGATGGCGCTCATGGATGGATTCTTTGCCGTAGGCTTTGATCGTCTTGGTCGTTTTCTTTAAATGGCAAGGATACGAACCCAAGCGCATCGTGCCGCCCATGTCCTGCACGCGTTTTTGTTCTTCCAGAAGACTGATTACCGGAAACGGCGTCGCTTTGTTAAACTCCGTGGAGTTGGCGCGATTCATGCCGCAGACGTGACGCGCAAATTCAATCACCGCGCATTGCATGCCCAAACACACGCCAAAAAACGGCACTTTGTTTTCGCGCGCGAATTTGATCGCTTTGATTTTTCCTTCAATGCCGCGATCCCCGAAACCACCCGGCACCAAAAGCCCGTTCACCCCTTTTAGATATTTTTCGGCGCCATGCGCCATCACATCCTCGGCGTCGATTTTTTTGATAATCACTTTGGCGTCATTGGCGATCCCGCCGTGTTTCAGCGCTTCATAAATGGATTTGTACGCGTCCTGAAGCTCCATGTACTTGCCGACAACCCCGATGGTCAATTCCTTGGCGGGACTCAACACCTTATCCACCACATTGGTTTTCCAGAATTTTAATTTTTCATTGCCATCGTCGCAATTGAGCTTGAGAAGCTTGATAATCATCGTATCCAGCCCCTCTTCCTTAAGTGCGAGCGGCACTTCATAAATGTCATGCACGTCGAGCGCCTGCATCACCTGCTCGGCTTCAACATTGCAAAAGAGCGCGATTTTTTCACGAACGTCTTTGGAAAGTTTTTTCTCGGTGCGGCACAGAAGAATGTCCGGCTGGATACCGATCTCGCGCATTTTTCCGACCGAATGCTGGGTTGGCTTGGTCTTGATCTCATCGGCCACGCGAATATAAGGAATCAGCGTCAAATGAATGTTGATCGCGTTTTCACGCCCGATGTCCTGACGGAACTGACGAATCGCTTCTAAAAACGGTAAGCTTTCGATATCACCGACAGTGCCGCCGATTTCGCAAATGACTACGTCCACGGATTTGTTATGCGTGGCGCTTTTGATCGCGCTTTTAATTTCATCCGTGATATGAGGCACAACCTGCACCGTGGCTCCCAAATAATCCCCGCGGCGTTCGCGCATAATCACCGAATAATAAATTTTGCCGGTCGTGACATTGTTGAGCTTGGTGGCTTCGGAGCTTGTGAAGCGTTCATAATGACCCAGATCCAAATCCGTTTCCGCGCCGTCCTCAGTCACATACACTTCGCCGTGCTGATACGGATTCATCGTGCCCGGATCCACATTCAAGTAAGGATCGCATTTCATGAGCAATACGCGAAGACCGCGTGATTCCAATAGTTTTCCGCAAGAGGCGGAAACAATCCCTTTTCCAAGACTTGAAACTACCCCACCGGTAATGAAAATGTATCTAGGCATTCGCTATTTCCTTCTCTAGCATTTCTTTGGCCAACTCCAAATCTTCCGGCGTATCCACGCCCACGGTTTCAAACTTTGTTTCAATCGCTTTGATTTTATAACCCGCTTCGAGCGCGCGAAGTTGTTCCAAGCGCTCGCCGATTTCCAAATAGGAAGCCGGTAATTTTTTAAATGTAAAAAGAAAATCTTTGTTGTACGCGTAAATACCGATGTGCTTGTAAAAGAAACTGTCCTTGCCGCCCGGTTTTAAAAGTGTCGGGATCGGTGAACGTGAAAAATAAAGCGCGAAATTGTTGTGATCCAAAATCGCCTTCACCACATCGGGGCTTCTAAACTCTTGCTCGGAATAACTTTTTTTAACAACCGTCGCCATCGAAATTTCCGGGTCTTCCTGCATCGCGCGCACCAAGTCATCGATGATGAGCGGATTGATGAGAGGCTCATCCCCCTGAATATTGACGACAATTTTTACATCCATCTGATTCACGACTTCAGTGAGGCGATCCGTGCCGGTCGTGTGCCCCTTGGAAGTAAATACCGCCTTGCCCCCAAACTCTTCCACCGCTTTGATGATGCGGTCATCATCGGCGGCAATAATTAAATCATCGAGCATCTTGGCTTTTTTGGCTCGTTCATAAACATGCTGAATCACCGGCTTGCCACAAAGATCTTTTAAGACCTTGCCTTCAAAACGTGTCGCGCCATAACGCGCCGGAATAATTCCTATGGCTTCCATTTAAGACCCGATCTCTTTCTTGATGCGTTCCAAAAGTTCCTCGGTGCCGGTCGTCGCCACACCCACTTTGCCGACCACGATGCCTGCCGCACAATTGGAAATATGCGCCGCTTCCATAGCGGACGCCTTGACCGCGCGTGCCAACGTGTACGTGCCGATCACCGTATCTCCCGCGCCAGACACGTCAAACACTTCTTGTGCGATGGTCGGGATCTTGATCATAGGTTTGCCTTTTTGAAAAAGACTCATGCCATTTTCGCCCAGCGTAATCAACACGGTTTCGCATTTTAATTTCTCAAGCAATTTTTTTCCGGCCTTCACCAAGCTCGCGTCGTCTTTGATGGCAAATCCCACGGCGGACGCCGCCTCGTGATGATTGGGTGTAATGGTCGTGACACCTTGATAATAAGAAAAATGAGTTTCTTTGGGATCCACGGTGATGATTTTGTTGTATTTTTTGGCGACTTTTACAGCTTCCTGCACCAGCTTCGGCACAATCACGCCTTTGCCATAATCTTCGATGATCAGCGCGTCCACTTCTTTCAAGCGATCGTGGATATAGCCCATGATTTCTTTAAGGACATTTTCGGAAAGAGGCCGCACTTCTTCGCGATCCACGCGCACCACTTGCTGGTGATGAGCGATCACACGGGTTTTTTGAATCGTGGGGCGGGAATTATCGGTGAAAATACCGTCGGCGTTGACGCCTTTATCTTTCAAAAGTGAACGCAAGACGCGTCCGCGCTCGTCATTGCCAACCACCCCCGCCAGATACACTTGGCCACCCATGGCGCGGATATTGCTAGCCACATTAGAGGCGCCGCCGGGCATGAAGTTTTCCGAGTCCACCC
>JAHFFN010000075.1 GCA_023247915.1 Candidatus Omnitrophota bacterium | reverse complement strand
TCCTCTGATGGCCGGCATGAACGTGGTCGGCGATCTGTTCGGCGCCGGTAAAATGTTTTTGCCTCAAGTGGTCAAAAGCGCCCGCGTCATGAAAAAAGCGGTGGCGTATCTGACGCCTTTCATCGAAAAAGAAAAAGCGGCCGGCGGTTCCCGCTCGGCGGGTCGCATCGTGATGGCCACTGTTAAAGGCGATGTGCATGATATTGGAAAAAATATCGTGGGCGTGGTCTTGGGTTGCAACAATTATGAAATCATCGATCTGGGTGTCATGGTTCCCTGCGAAAAGATTTTAAAAACAGCCATCGAGCAGAGAGCGGATATTATCGGCTTGAGCGGTCTCATCACACCTTCTTTAGATGAAATGGTGCATGTCGCTTCGGAAATGCAAAGACAGGGTTTTAAAATTCCTGTTTTAATCGGAGGCGCGACCACCTCTGTCACACACACCGCCGTCAAAATCGCTCCCGCCTATGAAGGCGCGGCGATCCACGTGCTTGACGCGTCGCGCAGTGTCGGGGTCGTGAGTAATCTCATCTCTCCGGACAACAGAGATAAGTTTTCCTCCGACAAGAAAATAGAATACGAAAAAATACGCCAGGAGCAAAAGTCTAAAAAGTCGACGGCGCGATTTGTTTCTATTGAGGATGCCCGCAAAACCCGCTTCGCGCCGGATTGGTCTAAAGCTCAAGTCGCACAGCCGATTTTCCGAGGCACAAAAACTTTCGCCACGTATTCTTTAAGCGAGCTCCGCGACAAAATCGACTGGTCGCCTTTTTTCCACACCTGGGAGATCCGCGGGCGCTACCCTCAAATCTTTAAAGACCCGTTTGTCGGCGAAACCTCCAAAAAACTTTTTGACGACGCGCAAAAGCTTTTGGATAAAATTATCCACAATCACTGGCTGGGCGCCAAAGGCATGGTCGGATTCTTTCCGGCGGCATCGATCGGAGATGACATTGAAGTTTACGAAGATGAAAGCCGTAAAAAAGTAAAGACTGTCTTTCATTTCCTGCGCCAACAAATCTATAAAGAACCGGGGGATCCGCATTTCTGCTTGGCGGATTTTGTCGCGCCCAAAGAAAGCGGCGTCAAAGACTATCTAGGTGCTTTTGCCGTCACGGCGGGTGTGGGCATTGAAAAAATCATCGAAAAATTTGAAAAAGACCATGACGATTATCACGCCATCATGATCAAAGCCTTGGCGGATCGGTTCGCGGAAGCGTTTGCCGAACGCCTGCACGAACGCGTCCGAAAAGAATTTTGGGGTTACGCGAAAGAGGAAAATTTGTCGAATGACGATTTGATCGGAGAGCGCTACCGGGGCATTCGTCCGGCACCGGGCTACCCTGCTTGCCCCGATCATACCGAAAAAGGAATACTCTTTGATCTTTTGGAAGCCCCGGCAAATACCGGGATCACGCTCACCGAGAGCTTCGCCATGTACCCCGCCTCGTCTGTCAGCGGCTTTTATTTCTCACATCCGGGTTCGAAGTATTTCGCGGTGGGAAAATTAGAAAAAGATCAGATCGTTGATTATGCCAAGCGCAAAGGCATGACGCTCGCCGAAGCCGAAAAGTGGCTCGCGCCTAATTTAAATTACGAAATTTAATTGAGGTCGAATTTTTTGTAGTCGTCGAAAAGACGGCGGACATCGCTATCGGCGGAACGCGCGACCTGCCCGCAGACAAAAATAATCACTGAAAACTGCCAGCATTCTTCCGGCCCAATCACCAGTCCCGAACGCACATCTTCTTCTTGGGCGAGTTTTTTAGAATAAAAATCAACCGCCGCGGGCAATTTGCCTTCGTGAATATCAATCGAAGCGGTTTTGTTATTGTATTTGAAGGAAGGAAATTGGATGCCCCGCACCAGAAAAAAAGTTTTCATCAAATCTTCGTCCAGATGCATGTCTTCCTCGAAATCAAATCCGTCAAACTGCGGCATGTTGAACGGTAGGACAATCGATGGCTTCTCGACAATCACTTCGCCTTTACGAACCACGGTGTCTCCGCGATTCACGGAAGACTGCGCCAAAAAAGTGTAAGGCACATGGGTTTGCTCAAAAGTGTGCAGCGGCTGCACCCGTGGACGAACAATCTCGGTCTTTTTTAACGCTTTTTCCCAGGCATCTTGAATATTCATAAACATTTTTTCATTTTTAAATTCATTTGATGGATCAAGTGATCCAAATCCGCGCCAAGCGCTTTCGGCCGGTATTTTTCCAGATACTTCAAACTTGTTTTGTAAAGCCCTTCGGCGCCGCTAAAAATCCCGCGTTCATACTGATAAATCGCCGCAGCCACCTGAATCACGCCTTTGTACAAATCCCGGTACGGGTCTTCGGTCGGCGTCTCAAGCCACAAATCTTCAATCACTTCATGGCATTCAAAATACTCGCCCGCTTCAAAAAGTCGAAGACCTTCTTTAAAGCGCTCGTCAACGATGGGCATCATTCGACACAGCAATGGCAAAACTCTGGCTAGAAGGATAAACGGTAAACCCTGTGTTGTATAGATTTTTTTTCAAATCTTCCGCGGAATATCCTTGATGAAGTTCGATGATCAGCACGCCCACTTTTTTAAGCCAGCTAAGATCCGGGCAGGCAAAAATCGCCTTTTCGGCGCCCTCGATATCCATTTTGAGAATGTCCACATATTCAAACTCTGATCGCTTGAGGATGTCCTCCATCGAATAACCATTCACCGGGATCGCTTGATCTCCGGTCTCCACCAAACGTCCCTCCCATCCTGCCTTGGAGTTGTCAAAAAACTTGGGACCGGAAACACTGTCCGCGGCTCCCACCAAGATACGAGCTCTGTTTTTTAGAGCTTCTAAATTTTTTTGTAGAACCTCGATATTTCCGGGATTGGGTTCCACACAAAAAAAACGAGATTCGGGAAAAGACAGCTCATAGAAAATAGAGGCCAGCCCGATATTGGCTCCGAGATCGATAATATTGAGCTTATTTTTCTTTTTTAGATAAATCGAGTCGATCTTGTAAGCATCATCCAGAAAGATTTCATAAAATATAAACATATCCCCCGCGTAAGTTCTAAGCCAAAAACAAATCTCTTTTCCCTCTAGAATCAGCCGACAACAAAAGGGTTGGATTTTTTTTGAGACTTCACCGGAAAAAAGATTCTTAAAATGAAATTTCAGAGTATGAGCGGTCAGCTGAAAACCGTCTTGGAGTCGTTTGGCGTGTTTGAAAGAGAAAAATATTTCCTGCGCGTAGCGGCCTATCCTACCCGGCATTACGCGGAGAGTTTCCTAAGAAATTCGAAGCCGTAGAGACCCGTGTTATGGCGATCGCTCCAAGCGATCATGAGCGCGTAGCGACCCACTGTCTGAATCGAAACAGCTCGCACGTCTTGCGGAACCGATTCAGGGCGAAGCGTACGCTTGCCGGTAATTTCGTTGACGCAAGCCGCACAGGGACATGCCAGACGAAGCTCGCGCGCATTGTGAATGGTTTTCTTTCCATCATTCCATTCAATTTCAATAGTTTCCTGGCCGGGAGAACCAATCTTGATCGGAATTTTCTTGGAATCGGCTTGAGAGGTCTGGCGTTTGACCTGAGTGCCCAAGTTTTCGGCAATCTTTAGAATTCCTTTGGAAATAACATTGTCCGGATCGGCGTGAACCACGGGATCACCTTCGTCGGCGGTCACTCGAATGGATTTGACCAGTGGAATTTCTCCCAAGAACGCGATATCCAAAAGTTCCGCAGCTTTTTTCGCGCCGCCGTGACCAAAAATTTCTTCCGTGTGCCCGCAATTCGAGCAGGCATGCGTGCTCATATTTTCAATGATACCCAAAATCGGCGCGTTGAGTTTGTCGAACATCACAATCGCTTTTTGCGCCACATTCCATGCCACGTCTTGCGGTGTCGACACAATCACCGCGCCCGTCAGCGGAATGGTCTGGCAAAGACTGAGTTGAATATCACCAGTTCCCGGAGGAAGATCCACGATCAGATAATCGAGCGTGCCCCAATCCACCACACCCAAAAAGTCCTGCACCATTTTGTGCAACATCGGCCCGCGCCAAATCACCGCTTCATTGGACGGCACAAAAAATCCCATTGAAATCACTTTGAGCCCATATTTTTCAACGGGGAGAATACGCCCCGGCTCCCCTCCCGCGGGTTTTTCGGTGATGCCAAGAATGGTGGGAATGCTAGGTCCGTACACATCTGCGTCCATGACGCCGACTTTCAAACCTTGCTTGGAAAGCGCCAAGGCCAGATTGGCGCTAACAGTCGATTTGCCGACGCCACCCTTGCCGGAAGCGACAGCAATCACGTATTTCACATTGGGAATCAGTTTTTCCTTCATAAGTAAATCATCATATCACATTTTTTTTAAGTCTTTTAATGGATAAAACGTCTCGCGCCAAGTCACTCCCCCATCCTTTAATACCGCCAACGCGGAGCGCCATAAAATAAAAAGAAAAAGAAGGCTC
>JAHFFN010000039.1 GCA_023247915.1 Candidatus Omnitrophota bacterium | reverse complement strand
GCCCTTCAACGCAGGCAATCACCTTTTCCTTTAAATCATTGGGGAAGCGCAAGCGCTCCAGTATTTTCCTCGAAATCTTCCCGCCCACCATTTCATGCGCGTTGAAACGAATACGATCCGAACGTTTGAAAGTTGCGGGTTTGCCGACATCATGCAAAAGACAGCCAAATGCCAATTCGATCGAGGGATGCTTCAGACGCTTCAAAAGAAGCTTGGTATGCACAAAAACATCCCCTTCCGGATGAAACTCTTTAGGTTGCTGGACGCCTTTCATGCGCTCAATCTCAGGCAACACCTCTTTCAAAAGCTTGGACTTATCCAAAAGTGTCAGCGCCAAGGCCGGATCAGGCCCGGTAAACATCTTAATCAACTCATCGCGAACACGTTCTTGGCTGACACTGTGAATTTCTTTGGCCAGTTTTTGAATCTGAGAGAAAGTTTTGGCTTCAATTTTAAATCCCAGGACGCTGGCAAAGCGAATCGCTCGCAGCATCCGGAGCTTGTCCTCGGTAAAACGGCGTTTAGGATCCCCGATCGCGCGAATAATTTTTTTCTTCAAATCTTTTTGGCCGCCCACCCAATCCAACACCTCTTTCTTAATCGGGTCATAAAAAAGCCCGTTCACCGTGAAATCCCGGCGCACCGCGTCTTCTTTGGCATTAGTAAATTTCACCGAAGAAGGATGACGGCCGTCTTGATAGCCTATGTCCGAGCGGAAAGTCGCGACTTCAAAAGGCAGTCCTTCTTTCACCACAATCATGACGCCAAATTGAGCGCCCACAGGAATAGTTTTAGGAAAAATTTTCTGAACTTGCTCGGGTGTGGCGGTGGTCGCGACATCAAAATCCTTGGGCATCTTTTTCAACAAAAGATCCCGCACGCAGCCGCCGACGAAATAGGCTTCGTGTTTGTGACGACGCAGGAGTTGTACGATTTCGAGCGCGAGTTTTTTCTTGAGTGTGGTTTGGCTCATAAAATAAATAAGGGCACGGCGCTTAGGCCGTGCCCCGTTTTATTGACTGGTGAAATGTTAATTGAGCGTCTTCTCGCCTGGTTTCCAGCCGCAACCGGTCAATTTGCCGGATTGAAGCGCTTGGATCGTGCGAAGCGTCTCTTCGATGCTACGTCCAACCGGAAGATCGTTCACAACGGTGGATCTTAAAATACCGTTGTTATCGATAATAAAGGTACCGCGAAGCGCGATGCCCTTATCCTGCAAAAGCACGCCAAAGCTCTTAGAAACGCTGTGGTTGGTGTCCCCTAAAATCGGGAATTTGACCTTGCCCAGCTCCTTGTCCGTCCACGCCTTGTGGGAGTAAACGCTGTCGGTGCTGGCACCGAGGATTTCGACATTCATCTTTTTAAATTCATCAAAATGTTTGTTAAATCCTTGAATTTCCGTGGGGCACACAAAGGTGAAGTCCAGCGGATAGAAGAAAAGCACCACCCACTTGCCTTTAAACTCGGAAAGTTTCACTTCTTTAAAACTGCCATCCGGAAGCAACGCCTGCGCCTGAAAATCCGGGGCTTTCTGTCCTACCTGCAATTTCTCACATTCCATCACTGACATAAATAATCCTCCTATAAGTAGGTAGTATTATACCCCTCCTTCCGCCTGCGTCAACCATGACCAGCTCACACAACTTTTCTCCATCCCTCTGCCGTGATGGAGCCGTCGTCGAACGAGGGCCATTGCTTTGGCTACCCTCCGCTTGATTGCAAGTGATGGCAGCAGTGGTTAGTGGTTTTCACGTTGTGTGTTCACATCGGTAAATCCCGTGTTCAGGACCTTCAAAAAGATATTCGCTACGGGCTTTACGCCAAAGCAATAGCCCTCATTCTCCTCGGGCAGTCATCTTAGCAATAGAGTTAGCAGCAGGCATCAAGCTTTGCCGTAGGAGGGCGTTGATGGCAGGCGCGCCCACGGAACACTGTTTTTTTACACAAAGCGCCGAATCAGCGAGCGCCATTTTCTCGGCGGGAAAATGGCGCGTCCCGACGAAGGCAAAGCTTGATGCCTGCTGCTGGGAGGCGTCAGAAGAAAGAAGAAAAGCTGTGGGGCTATAGATTATGAATTGTAATGCGTGAGAGAAGCTTGGGGATATCTGACCTTAAACACAAGCGCGGGGCTTCGCGCATGACGGCGGAAACACTGGCAGCGACGCCGAGGCGAGCCGCTTGTTCAAATGGCATCTTTCTTTCAAGGCCTAAAAGAAATCCTCCAATCAACGAATCTCCTGCCCCAATTTTACTCCGGACAGTTACTTTGGGGGCTAACACATGAATCGCTTTTTCTCGAGTCACAAACAAAGCGCCACGCTTAGCCAGGGAGACCACCACCAGACGAATCCCTTTCTGATTCAAAGCTTTTGCCGCTTTTAGATAATCACCAATGCTCTTCATCGAATACCCCATGAGTCTCTGTACCTCAAATTCATTTGGCTTAATCATGAAGGGCTTGGCCTTGATTCCAACTTTCAGAGCCTCATTATCCATATCTAAAACACAAAAAGAGCCTCTTTTTTGAAGGCTCTGGATTAATTGCCCACAAAAAGAAGTTTTGATTCCGGGAGGTAAACTTCCCCCAAGCGCCCAATAGCCGGGCGTGGAAGCGACTTTACAAACTTGCTGCGTAAATTTTTTTAGTTCAGGAGCCGCCACATTGGGGCCTGAGGCGCTAATGCGGGTCTGCGTCTTCTGATCCGTTAAAACAATATTGAGCCTTGTAGCCCCACGAATCGGCGTTAACACCAAAGGAATATCCAGAGGCTTGGCTAAGTCCGCGAACCATTCTCCTAGATGACCGCCCAATAGCACATACGCTTTGGTCTGACCTCCCAGCTCGCGAACCACTTTAGAAACATTGAGCCCCTTGCCTCCCGCCGTGTCCGATATCTTTTCCGCGCGATTAGTGTCATCCATCAAAAGGCTTCTGACATGAATATTTCTATCGATGGAAGGGTTGAGGGTGATGGTTCTGATCATGATTCGAATATCACTTTCCGTTTATCCTCTTTAAATATTTTAACATGATCTCTAATCTCGGCGTCCATTCCTTGAAAATCCGATTTACGGATCAGGCAATAAACCTTTCCGGAGCCGTGAAGCAAAGCAAAAAATTCCTCCCGCGTCACCGTGTTTGAAAGAGCGTCCGGATGTCCCTTTCTTTTTTTAAGTTCCCCCTCCAACCCCACCAGCTTCACCGGCCATCCCAGGTAAAATTTAAAATCATAAAAAACGCCGGGGTCATCATAAATGAAGACGCTGTCCCCCGCTTTGATTTCCGATTTCAAAGCCTGCGCCAGAGGCTTGGTCGTGTAGTTGAAATTTTGAGATTCCATCACACAAGCCGCGAGCATTGAAAATACGGCCGACACGGCAATCAGCGAATAAAAAAGAGGCACGACGCGGCGTTTGATCAAGAAAAATAAAGAAACAGCACTCATCAAAAGCAGGCAAACAGCAGCTCCCCGGAAATAAATCATCAGATCGGGCGTCAGCTTCTTAAATGCTTGCTGCCACATGCCCGGAAAGCCCAAAGCAGATCCGGCAATTAAAATAAAGGTGGCAAAAAGAATCAAACTAAACTTCGAACAGGGTTGTGTGATCTCCTCCGCTTCCCATTCTCTCCAAGCTTTGGCTAAAAGTATCGCGAAAAATGGAATCACCGGAAGCATGTAGGTCAAAAGTTTGGAGCGGGACAGCGAATAAAAAACCACGATTCCGGCCAGAACGATGCCCAGGTACAATGCCTCGGACTTCAGCGAATTATTTTTAAAAAATAAAATGATCTTTTTCCACGGTCTAAAAAAAATTGTCCAGGGAAGCAAAAGCGCGGGCAGAATCAATAAATAATAATACCAGGGTTCTTGATGCTCGTAGGTCGCCGACACAAAACGGCTAAAATGCTCGTGCAGAAAAAATGAACTTAAAAATCCGGGCTCTCTAAGGGAAATTGCCGCAAACCAAGGCACGGTGATCACCGAAAAAATCAAAAGTCCTTCCACTAAACGAAGCCGGCCAAAAATTTTTCGCCACTGACCGGAGACGGTCAGATACAGAAAAAGACAAAAGCCGGGAATCACGACCCCCGCCAACCCTTTAGCCAACACAGAAAGCGCGACACTGGCATAAAATCCATAAACATAACGCCGATCCTCTTCCTGGCGGCAACACCCCAAATAGAAAAAGTAGAAAGCGGCTGTTAAAAAAAACGAAAAAACCGCGTCAATCACCAGGTATCGCCCCACTTCCAAATACCAGAGATTGGTCGCTAAAAGAAGTCCTGCCCAAAAAGCGGTCGACTCGTCAAAAATTTTCCGGCAAAACCAAAAAGCCATCCCAATGCCCGCAATCCCAAAACAAGCCGGGACAAAACGAGCCGCCCACTCCGAAAAACCAAAACACACAAAAGAAAGCGCTACCAGCCAATGAAAAAGAATGGGCTTGCTAAGATAAGCGATGCCATAAAGACGGGGTTCGACCCACTGATGCGACTCCACCATTTCGCGGGCAATCCCGGCATAACGTCCCTCGTCAGGATTGCGAAAACTCCGGTCTCCCAAACGGAAGAAAAATAAAGACACCGCCAAAACCAAGACAATCCATACACACGTGCCATATTTTAACGAGGCGGGACGATTCATCGTTTTGAAGAAAACTTCCTGGATTTTTTAAGGGCTTCAAGACTGTAAAAATAAATCGACTTTGTCAGTTTAAATTCCGGGCTCTTTAATTCTTTTTCGGACACCCAGCAAAATTCCCGGTGCTCTCTCTCATGAAGAATAACTTTGTCGCTTTGCGATTTGCCAAAATAAATAAACGCCACATGCTTGTGTGTCTCGCTGATGCGATGCGCGTCCACATAATCGGGTGTGGGAAGCGGCTTCACGCCCGGATGCCGGATTGCCGGCGCTTTTGAAAAAATCGAAACTTTAAGGCCGCATTCTTCCTGGATTTCCCGGTAAAGCGCTTCTTCCGGATCCTCATCGAGTTCAATATGACCGCCGATAGGGAGCCACTCTTGGTATTTTTTATGATAAATCAGAAGGACGCGGTCACGGTGAACAATAAACACCGAAACCACAAAATCATAGAGAGGATGAATATGCGGCATAAAACTTCTTTCTTAAAGAAGAAGAGCTGTTGCCAGAGCGAAATAGCAAGAAACTGTGAGAATGTCCGTAATGGTCGTGATTAAAGGCCCTGTGGCGGTCGCCGGATCAATGCCAAAATGGTTGAATAGGATCGGCTCAATCGCTCCCATCGTCGCGGCAATGGTCATGGAAATGCACATCGCCAGGCCTACCACAAGTGAAAAATGATACCCATACCTTGCCCCGTAAAGCAAATACGCGACCACGCCCAACACCACGCCGTAAATAATGCCCAGCGACAGACCCACGCGCATTTCACGTGAAACCGTTTTAAATTTTTGATGACCGTTAATTTGTCCCAGAGCGATACCGCGAACAACAATGGTCGCCGACTGAGCGCCCACATTGCCTCCCATCGCGGCAATCAGAGGAGAAAAAGACGCGAGCGCAATGATACGCGTCAATGTTAATTCATAAGACTTGATAATATAAGAAGCGACGATTTCTCCGAAGATGGTCACCACTAACCACGGCATCCGAACTTTTACAATACGGAAAACCGACCGCTCTCTCAAGTCAGTGGCTTGGGTACCGGCCATTTTCGCGATATCTTCACTGGCTTCCTGACGCACGACCGAAATAATGTCTTTGACGGTCAAAACTCCGATCAAGCGCCCCACACTGTCCACAATCGGCGCGGAGCTCAAATCATACTTTGAAAATAGCTTCGCGACATCTTCCTGATCCGTTTCCGGCTTAATTTTGATTCCTTCCACCGAAGTCATGAGTTCCGACAATATCTCATCCGGCGGCGCGCTGATAATGTCCTGGAGCGACAAAGCGCCGATCACTCTTCCCTCTTCGTCCGTCACAAAAAGAGAATAAAGATGCTCTTTTTGATTAGGCCGCGCGACTGCTTGCAGGCGAATCAAGGCCTGCCGAGCCGTCATGCGAGGCCCGAGCTTTAAAAACTCCGGATGCATCAAGCTTCCCGCCGAGTTTTGAGGAAATTTCATGAGAAGGTCAATATGCGCGAGTGCCTCATGATGTTTCATGAGGCTGGTCATTTTTTTCACTTGGCGGGACGTCATTTTGTGAAAAATCTTCGCCAGATCCGGTGAATCAATCCCTTCCAAAAGAGGCCCCGCGGACTCTTCGCTCATGCGACTCAAGAGATGACGTTGATCATCGATATCCAAAATCTCAAACAGCTTCATCGAAGATTTGACCGGCAGGAGTTTGAAAATCTGAATCCGCTCGTCCTCGGAGAATTTTCTCCAAGCATCGGAAAAATCCATCGGGGTGCATTCACGAACCACTTGTTTTAGAAGCGTGTAATTTTTTTCCTCGAGAAGTTCGCGGATTTCAGGAATAAGGAGGGCGATGGACTGGGGTTGTTCCATGAAATTTTTAAGCCGTTTTAAAGTTAAAGTACCCCATCACTTCCACGGGGCATTTGGAAAGAGAGACCAGTCTGTCGTGATGTTTTTTCATAAAAGCGGAATGATATTTCTCGGAACGCCACTGGTAACACGAGGCGTAATGATCTTTTTGATTCGTCCGAAACAGCGTCCGGTAACCAAGAAACCCGGCGTGCTTTTTGGCCTCTTTCTCCCAGATTTTACAATCCGCCACGTAAGTGGAAACGTTTTGGGGCTTGATCTTGAACAAAACTAGATGGACAAACATCGTTGCCATCCTCTAGCTTGTGAAATCAGCCATTCAAGAGAGACCAAGTCTTTTCGCCGACGATGCCGTCCGCTTTTAGATTTTTTCTTCTCTGAAATTTTTGAATCGCGGATCTGGTTTTCTTTCCCCACTCGCCGTCCACAGGGCCTGGGTCATAACCGGCCTTCACCAATGCCTTTTGAACATCTTTCAGCGTCACGCCCGGCACGCGCACTTTGGCGTTCTTGGGAGTGGAAGAAACGTTGGTGGTGTAGGACAACGAATCTTGATGGCCTTGCAGTTGAGATTGAAGGTCTTGGATTTGCTGGTCTTTCTCTTGAACCTGTGCTTGGAGAGCGGTTACTTGGCTGGTGGCATCCGCGTCCGCACGGTGAGCCTTCGTTGTCGCACAACCTGTGATTAAAAATACACCCAATAATGACAAAACAAAAATTTGGGAATTGCTTTTATTCATGAGTCACTCCTCGTATTTATCCACCTGATTATACCCACTCATTGGTTTAGTGCAACTAAAAATGACGTCGTCATTCGCTCGCAAGGACAACATGCGCTATAATGGGTTCATGATTATCTCCGTCGAAGACCTCACCAAAACTTATCCCGAAACAAAAGCGTTGGATCATTTGTCATTTTCTTTGAAGCGAGGAGAAATTTTAGGATTTTTGGGATCCAATGGCGCCGGCAAAACTACCGCCATCCATATTTTGCTGGGTCTTTTGACTCCCACCTCCGGCAACGTGTCTGTGTTGGGACTCTCGCCGTTGACACAGCGTCATGAACTCTCCAAACGCATCAATTTCGGTTCTGCCTACGCAAATCTTCCTTCGAATTTAAAAGTGATCGAAAATTTAAATATTTTTTCGGGCTTGTACAATGTCAAAAATAAAATCGACAAGATCGCTTCCCTCTTGGAGCTTTTCGAAATCGCTCATTTAAAAAATCGTGTCACCGGCGCGCTCTCGTCGGGAGAAAAAACACGTCTCAATCTCGCCAAATGTCTTTTGAATGATCCGGAAGTGTTGCTTTTAGACGAGCCGACCGCGAGCTTGGATCCGGAGATGGCGGATAAAGTGCGCAGCACGCTTAAAAATATTCAAAAACAAAGAAACATGAGCATCATCTACACCTCGCACAACATGCCGGAGGTCGAACAGATCTGCGACCGGATTCTTTTTATCCACCAAGGCAAAAAAATTACCGAAGGAACTCCGGATCAAGTCATCAAAAATTTCAACAGTCTTAATTTGGAACAAGTTTTTATAAAAATTGTGCGCTCCGGAGACATTGTATGTCCGAGTCCTTGACGCGCATCCGCGCCATGCTTTATCGCTATCTCTGCCTGCACAAACGGAGTTTGCCGCGCACGTTTGAAATTGTTTTTTGGCCGGTAATGGAGTTGTTGGTGTGGGGATTTGTGTCTGTTTACATTCAGAGCGTCTCCGGCAATACCCTTTTAACCCTCGCGGCCTCGCTGATCAACGCGATGATTTTTTGGGATCTGCTTTACCGTAGCCAGCAAAGTGTGAGCATCTCTATCATCGAGGATATTTGGACGCAAAATATTGTGAATGTCTTGATTTCCCCTTTGAAAATTTGGGAATGGCTTCTGGCGACTTTTATTTATGGCATGACCAAGACACTGTTGATCACCCTGATCTTGGGTAGCATCGCTTTTGGACTGTACCATTTCAGTTTGATCGATAAACTGGGATTTTATTTGATTCCCCTCATGGCCAATCTTTTAATTTTTGGGTGGGCGCTCGGCGTTCTGACTTCGTCGCTGGTCATCCGCTGGGGACATGCGGCCGAGGCGCTCATCTGGGGCGTCCCCTATCTCATACAGCCGGTTTCGGCTATTTTTTATCCTTTATCTATATTGCCCAAGTGGCTCAAGCCGATCGCGATGGCCTTGCCCAGCACCTACGTCTTCGAAGGCATGCGCGCCATCATCCAAGAAAACCGGATGCGCTATGACTACCTGTGGATGGCCTTAGGATTAAACCTGATTTATTTTATCGTAGCCGGATTTGTCTTCAATTTCATGTACCTCAGTGCTCGCAACACCGGCCGCCTTGGCCGACTAGGAATGGACTGATTTAGTCTCCCACAGCTTTTCTCCTTCCCTCCAGTCCCCGATGCCGTGCCTGTTTCTGTAAGTCGTGGGAACCCCTCGGCGCCACAAAGGCGACATCGTCGTCGGCGTAGCCGTCGACGAATCGCCTTTGCTCTGCCGTTTCCCACTGACTTACAGAAACAGGCACAAGCGGGCATAGGGGACTTCCGGGAAAGAGAAAAGCTGAAGAAGATCTAATTCTAAGTCTAGCGGCGTGCGTCGAGCTTTTACCGGAGCGAACCAAGCATTTCTGATGCGGCTTTTTTTTCGTCAAGTCTGCCGGGATACGGCAAAATGAAATCCTGTCCGAGCGCGGCCTAGCGCGAGTTATTTCATTTTGCCGAGGCTCCCCAGACTTACGAAATAAAAGACGCTTACAGAAATGCGACTGAGCGGAGGTAAAAGCTCGACGCGCGCTGCCCTATAGTCTATTACGCTAAATCTTCTTTCCGGAAGCGTAGAGGGCGACGAGGTCGTCGTAGCCGCCGATGGATTTGCCGTCGACGAAGATTTGGGGGACGGTTTCGCGGCCGCCGGTCATTTGGATGAGTTTGAGACGCATTTTTTCGTCGGAGCTGACGTCTATCTCTTGAAATTGAACGCCTTTAGCGGTAAGAAATTTTTTAGCGGCGTGGCAGTAAGGACAATATTCCGTGGTGTAAACAACAACGCGGGACATTTAAGTTTTCTTGGAAGTTTTACGAAGTCCTGTGACTTCTTGAAGCGAGCGGATTTCCTGAGCCGATAATTCTCTCTTGTAGCCCATTTTCAAATCCCCCAGTGTCAGCGGGCCATAATTTACGCGTTCGAGCTCCAATACATAATGCCCGATCCCCTCAAACACCCGGCGAATCTGTCTTTTCTTTCCTTCATGCAAGGTGACATACAAATCCGTGGCTTTGGGCGTCCGACGCTCAATCTCAATTTTGCAAGGCGCTGTCTTGCCTTCTTCTAATTGAACGCCTCTTTCAAGTTTTTGGATTTCCACGTCGGGAACAAAACCTTCCACGAGCGCGTGATATCTTTTTTTAACGCCAAACTTGGGATGCGTCAGATGAAACGCGATTTCCCCGTCATTAGTCATAAGAATAAGTCCGGTTGTGTCCCGGTCCAAGCGGCCGATCGGAAAAAGGCGCTCGGGGACATCCTTAAAAAAATCGGCGATGGTGCGTTCCGCGTGAGGATCCTGCATCGTCGTGGTCACGCCTTTGGGTTTATAAAAAATAAAATAGCGTTTGTGAATCGCTTTTCCGGTGGGAAGTTCTTGGCCGTCAAAAACGATTTGATCTTTGGAAGTGTCGACGCGGAAACCCTTTTCGGTCACCACTTGCCCATTGACCGTCACTTTTCCGGCTTCGATAAGTTCCACAACCCCACGGCGGCTGGCAATCCCATGCTTCGCCAATACCACTTGAAGACGCTCTGTTTTTGGAGAACTCTCTGACATGCTAAAACCTACGCTGTTTGTTTTCTGAGCCGCTTCCGGGCGACGGGATCCAATTCTCTTTTTCTGAGACGGATATTCTTGGGTGTCACTTCGACGTATTCGTCGGGACCGATGTATTCAATGGCTAAATCCAGATTCATTTCACGAGGAGGTGTTAAGACAAGTGCATCGTCGGATCCGACAGAGCGCATATTCGAAAGTTTTTTGGTTTTGCAGGGACTCAGATCCAGATCTTCGTCTCTGGAGTTGGCGCCGATAATCATGCCCATATAGACTTCTACGCCGGCACCGATAAAAAGATCTCCACGTTCCTGCACATTGCAAAGACCGTAAGCATTGGATTCGCCGGTTTCGCTCGAAACCAAAGAGCCGTGCGACATTTCGGCAAATTCATTTTCAACCATGGGACGATATTCGTCGAAAACATGGTGCATAATCGCGGTGCCACGAGTCTTGGTCATGAGAGCGCCCTTTAAACCGATGACGCCACGAGTAGAAATTTGGTATTCCAAATGAATTTCACCGGTCGGGGTTTGAATCATGTTTTGTAGCAAAGCTTTGCGACGACCCACTTCCTCAATCACAGCCCCTTGATATTGAGCTGGCACATCGATAACTAAAAATTCAAAAGGCTCGGATTTCACGCCGTCTTTTTCATGAAGAATCACTTTGGGCTGAGACACTTGAAGCTCAAAACCTTCGCGGCGCATTTGCTCAATCAAAATTCCCAAATGAAGTTCTCCGCGACCGGAGACTAAAAAAGTATCGGCGCTTTCAGTTTCAGCCACGCGCAAGGAGACGTTTGTTTCAAGTTCTCTAAAAAGGCGGTCGCGAATCATACGCGAAGTCACAAATTTTCCCTCGCGTCCTGCAAAAGGGCTCGTATTCACGCCAAAAGTCATCTGAACGGTGGGTTCGTCAATTTCAAGAGGGGGCAAAGGCATGGGCTTGTTCGGATCCGTGATCGTTTCTCCGATCCCGATCTCCGCAAAACCCGCGACGGCCACGATGTCTCCGGCGTCCGCGCTTTCCACTTCGAGGCGCTCCAACCCTTCATAGGTCAAGAGCGCGGTTACTTTAGAATTCACTTGTTTTCCATCGCGGCGAATCAAGGCGGCATTATCGCCCTTACGAATGGAACCGCTCAAAATTTTTCCAATGCCCATCTTTCCTTTATAGGAATCGGCAAAAAGGGACAGTACCAATAGTTGCAAAGGATCGTTGGGTTTGACAGTAGGCGGCGGCACTTTCGCCAAAATTACTTCCAAAAGCGCATCAATCTTGTCCGAAGGATGCTTCATATCCAATGTCGCGGTGCCTTTTAAGGCGGACGCATACACAATCGGAAAATCCAACTGCATTTCATTGGCATTCAAATCACAAAAAAGATCAAAGGTGCGGTTGACCACGTCTTCGATTTGAGAATCGGGGCGGTCGACTTTATTGATGACGACAATGGCGCGAAGACCCAGCTCCAAGGCCTTGCGCAGCACAAAACGAGTCTGCGGCATCGGGCCGTCCTTGGCATCGACCACCAAAAGAACACCATCCACCATGCGCAGGGTGCGCTCCACTTCCCCACCGAAATCGGCGTGACCGGGAGTGTCCACAATATTAATTTTGTAGTCTTTATAAATAACGCTGGCGTTCTTGGCGCGAATCGTGATGCCGCGTTCTTTTTCCAGATCCATCGAGTCCATGATGCGCTCGCCCATCTCCCCGATATTGCGGTGAACACGAGTTTGCCTCAGGATGGCGTCCACAAGCGTGGTCTTGCCATGATCGACGTGAGCGACAATCGCGATATTTCTAATTTTATCTGGGGTCATAGAATACTTTAAAAATCTCTTAAGTCTGTGAAAAAAAGAAAACTGCGAATTAGGAGTAAAATCCGCAGTCTCAAAATTTAG
Organism: Candidatus Omnitrophota bacterium; assembly: GCA_023247915.1. Taxonomy (GTDB): domain Bacteria; phylum Omnitrophota; class Gorgyraeia; order 2-02-FULL-51-18; family 2-02-FULL-51-18; genus JAHFFN01. The sequence continues at coordinate 3,136 of JAHFFN010000039.1, read as the reverse complement.
CTTTCAATCAATCTAAACACTGTTTACTCGGGCGCTATTCTATCAAATCCCCCGCCAAAGTCAACGTCTTAGATGGGGAGCCTCCCCGGCCTCCTAAATATGCTATACTAGACAGAATTATGAATAAAATACCTCTCGCGAAAGAAGGGCTTCCGTTTATTTTGGGCTCGGCACTCCTAACGGTGTTGCTATGGAAATGGCAGGTAGTTTTGGGGGTTCTTGGAGCCGTGATGACGGTTTTTATCCTCTCTTTTTTCAGGGATCCCGCTCAAAACCCCCCGGCGCTTGAAAATACCTTCTATTCCCCGGCTTCGGGAACCGTCACTAAGGTTGAAAAAGCCGCTTCCAACCCTTATTGGGAGGGTTCCTTTGTGAAAGTCTCTATTTTTCTGTCCGTGTTTGACGTGCATGTCAACCGGGCGTCCATGAACGGTCTTGTGAAAAAGATTCTCTACCGCCCCGGTAAATTTATCGCGGCCAATCACCCCCAGGCCGATTCCGTCAATGAAAGCAATGTCTTAGTCATCGAAAGCCCTCGCGGCATTTACCTCTTACGCCAAATCGCGGGTCTTATTGCGCGACGCATTGTGTGCGATGTTCAGGAAGGCGACCGGGTCACCCAGGGGAAGCGCTTCGGGATGATCCGTTTCGGCTCAGGAATGGAGCTTTACATGCCCCCTTCCGCTGTAGTACAAGTATCTGTCGGCCAAAAGGTCACGGCCGGCAAAACTGTCTTAGGAGCCCTATGAATTTCATGTTTTTAATTCCTAACTTTCTGACGGCCTGCAATCTGTTTGCGGGTTTGGCCGGTATTGCCATGGCCTTTGAAGGCCGTATCATGCTAGCCTGCTGGCTAGTCATCGCCTCCGTTCTTTTTGACGGGGTGGACGGTAAAATCGCCTCTTGGCTTCAATTGGAGAGCGAATTTGGCAAATGGTTTGACGCGTTGTCGGACTGGATCGCTTTTGGTGTCCTTCCCGCTCTTATCACAGTCGTGTCCGTCAAACATCATTCTTCCGGATGGCTTAAAACCATTGCTGTTTTTTATTGTCTATCCGCCCTCTTTCGTCTCATTCGCTTCAATCTAAATTCCAAGAGCCCCGCAAAAAGTTCCAAGAAAAAATCTTCCATTCCCAACAAGCGCTTCTTTGAAGGACTGCCCACAACCGCCAGCGCGGCCTTTTTTAGCAGTCTCTATTTATCTTTTGGTTTCGATCAAGCGCCGGAATTTTTGCAGATGGCGCTATTGCTGGCCTTAGCGATGCTCATGATGAGCGAGATCCGTTATTACAACCCCAGAGTTTTTTTGATTCAATGGGTGAAGCGCGCCTCCGCGCCGCAACGCGTTTTTGTGCTGGCGGTCATCCTTGGGCTTTTGTGGATCGGCTTTTATGTGCCGACGCTTTTCTTTTATGTCTTCGCGATCTACGTGATTTCCGGCGCGGCGGATCTTCATAAAAAAGTCGACGCTCTCATCCTCAAAGAATCTTCATGATTCAACTGAAGTCCCTCACTTTAAAAAGCGGCGTCATTCAGTCCCCGATGGCCGGATGCACCGATTTGGCGTATCGCCTGATCTCCCGTGAACATGGCATGGAATTTGCCTTTCTAGAAATGGTTTCCGCGGAATCTTTGATTCGAGGCAATGAAGGCGCCAATGAAATCATGAAAACGATTCCCGAAGACAAATTATTAGGCGCGCAAATCGTCGGATGCCGACCCGAAGCGATGGGAGAAGCGGCGCGCAAAGTGGAAGATTTGGGATATGATCTTTTGGATATTAATTTCGGTTGTCCGGTTCCCAAAATCGCCGGACAAGGGGCGGGCTCAGCGCTTCTCAATCGTCCGAAGGAAGCTCAAGCTATTTTTACTGCGGTTCTCAAAGCCATTAAAAAAATTCCTGTGACTGTCAAAATGCGTTTAGGCGTCGAGGATGGTTCTGGCGCGGAGGCCGCGAATATCGCCAAGATCGCCGAAGACTGCGGCATCGCCGCTGTCTCCGTGCATGGCCGCACGCGCGTTCAAGGTTATTCCGGCAATGCCAATTATGAGGCGATTCGCCGTGTGAAAGACGCGGTCAAAATTCCTGTGATCGGCAATGGCGACATTCATTCTTATGAAGACGCGCGGCGCATGAAAGAAATTGCGGGCGTGGATGCTGTTATGATCGGTCGTGGCGGTCTGGGGAATCCTTGGATTTTTAAAGAAATTGAGCGCGGGTTTAATGGAGAAACGCCCGTCGAGGCGCCGAGCTTCGAAGAAAAGAAAAAAGTACTTTTACGGCATTTGGAACTTGAAATTCAGCATCGCGGCGAGCACACCGCGGCACTCCATATGCGTCGTATCGCGTGTTGGTATTTTAAAAATCTTCCTGGATCCGCCCAGCTTCGGGCGGCGGTGAATACTTCTAAAGGAACGGCGGAGATTCGAAAAATTATCGAGAATTTTGAGCCAATGAAATTTGGCTCGGATAGTTTTAGCGGGTAATCTTTAGGACTTTGTATTTCAAAACACCGGCGGGAATTTTGATTTCCGTGGTATCTCCCACCTTGAGCCCTAAGAGACCCTTGGCAATGGGCGACGTGACTGAGATTTTTCCGGCGTCAAAATCCGCCTCATCCTGCGTCACAATCGAATAAGTAAATTCGTCGTCATTCTTCAAATTTTTAAGTAGCACTGTCGCGCCGATAAAAACCTGATCCTTGGCGATTTTGGAGTCGTCGATGAGCTGGACACGGCTGAGCTTGTCCGTCATATCGGAGATACGCTTCTCATTCATTGCCTGATTATTTTTGGCGGCATCGTACTCGGCGTTTTCTTTCAAATCGCCAAAAGCGCGGGCACGGGCGATATCGTCTGCGATTTCGCGGCGCTTGGTGGTCTTCATATACTCGAGCTCTTTGGAAAGCTTATCAAAGCCTTCCCGAGTCATCGGAATTCTTTCTTCCATTACTTCTCCCTTGGTGAAATTGAATGGAACAATTGTAACACAAGCATTTTCCTAAATAAAGCGGTGGGGCGGCAGGGCCTGGCTCGCATTGCCTCCGCGCGGCCGTTCGATTTTCCCCTGCGAGGAAAATCTCACTCATGCGAGCGTCGCGCACTTCGAATAAAAGCTATGATCTCCATGCGTGCG